>JBEANZ010000757.1:0-10840 GCA_041165185.1 Verrucomicrobiota bacterium
GCTTGCCGGCGTGCCGTCGCGCTTCGCGCGTGAGCGCACCAACTAACGTCCGCTCCCGCTCGCCCGTGTGCAACGCGACGGCACGGCGGCAAGCGCCGGCCCCACAAAATCCAGGCCGCTCGGAATCATGGCCTTGGTCAATCTGCGGCCCCCTGAATCTACGGGAGTCCCTCTCTCCGAGCTCGCGCCGCCCTCACAATTTCACCCGAAGCCCCGGAATCTTTTCCCGCAGATTCAGGAAACCGCAGATTGATTTGATCGCCGATCAACTCTCGGCGTCCAACCCCACAGCCACGACGAACAAATCCCGCGTTTCCGCCGCTGCGCGCTCCGCACTCTCCGCACGCGTCGCGCGTTCCACGTCGTCCTCGTTTCAATCGCCGATTTCTCGTCTGCGCCGCCGGTCGCTCAGCTCACGAAACTGTAGTCATACGGCGCGCGCATTTCGCGTTGCACGTAGGCGTTGGCCTCGCGGGCGTGTTCGCCGGTGAATTTTTCGGCGGCGGAGTCCCACGTGAGCGCGCGGCCCGTGCGCATCGCGATGGCCCCGAGATGGCACATCGTCGCCGAGCGGTGGCCCGTCTCCACGTCGCAGATCGGGGCTTTGCGCGAGCGCACGCAGTCGAAGAAATTTCCCATGTGGTTCGCACTCGCGTAGAGCCGCACCGCGTCGGCGGGCAGCGGCGTTTTCAACAGCTCCGGATCGCTCGCCTTGATCTCGTCGCGGTTGACCCAGATCCAGCCGGCCGTGCCCTCGAAGCGGATGCCGTTGCGCTGGCCGGGGGTGTTCACCTTCGCGCCGTAGATGCTGTCGTCCTTGGTCGTGCGGATGTTGAGCGCGATGCCGTCGGCGTAGGTGTAGCTCACCTCGTAGTCGGAAAACGCGTCGTAGCCGCCGCGGATCGGCGTGGTGAGGATGCGCGCGGAGACGGTGCGCGGCGCGAGCTGGCCGATGGCCCAGTAGGCGATGTCGTTGTGGTGCGCGCCCCAGTCCGTCATCGTGCCGCCCGAGTAGTCATACCAAAAGCGAAACGTCTGGTGGCAGCGCTGCTTCACGTAGTCGACGCGCGGCGCCGGCCCGAGCCAGAAATCCCAGTTCAACTCCGTCGGCACCGGCCCGCTCGCAAACGGCCCCTCGCGCAGCCCGGCGGGCAACCACACGTCGGCCCGCAACAGCGCGCCGATGCGCCCGTTGCGCACGAGCTCGCACGCCTGCCGGAACCGCGCCGAGCTGCGCTGCTGCGTGCCCGTCTGGAGCACGATGCCGCTGCGCTGCACCGCCGCCACGAGCCGGCGGCCCTCGTCGATGGTGAGCGTGAGCGGTTTCTCCGCGTAAACATCCTTGCCCGCGCGCGCCGCGCCGAGGTTGACGAGCGTGTGCCAGTGATCGGGCGTGCCGTTGACGAGACAGTGGATGTCGTCGCGCTCGAGCACGCGGCGGAAGTCGGAAAAGATTTCCGGGCGCTTGCCGTCGACGGTGAGTTTCTCCGCCGCCGCCGCCGCGCGGACCGAATCCACATCGCACACCGCCACGACCTCGCCGTAGCCGGCCGCCGTCTGCGCGTCGCGCGTGCCCTGCCCGCCGCAACCGATGAGCGCGATGCCGGGGCGGTCGTTGGGCCCGAGTTTCGTCGCGACGGGCGCGCGCTGCGCCGACGAGCCGCCCGTCGTCACGCCGCACGAGGAAAGGCCCGCGAGCGCCGCGGCGGCAGCGCCACGCTGGATGAAGACGCGACGGGAAAACGCGGAGTTTTTCATGGGGTAGAAAAACGAGAACCCCGCGCCCACCGCAGCGCGAGGGAAAATCCACGCGCGCCACTTTGGCCTCGCTCGTCGGGCGCTTCGTCGCCCCCTCACGGCGACCGCCGCCCCCCAAAAAACAGGAGGGCCGTCTCGACCCCTCGAGACGGCCCAATGACCTGACACCAAGCAAACCGTAGAACTGACTACACGGAGTAAGACGCGCTCGTGGCGAAAGCGTTCAAAACGCGGAAAAATATTTTCGGTTTTTCGCGCCCCCACCCGGTTGACGGCCGTTGCGCGGGGCGGCTCGCTGTCGGAGCGGCGGCTTTCCAGCCGCCGAACGCGGGCGGCTGGAAAGCCGCCCCTCCGAAGAACCAAATTCCCCTTGGCGCACCCGCCCCGCCCCATCGACCCTCCCGCCGAAACCTTGGTCCCGCCCCGCCCCAATCCAGACCTTCCCCCTCTCATGCGCCCCCCGCTCCGCTCACCTCTGAGCCTCCTTGCCGTCCTCGCCCTCGCGCTCCCCGTCTCCGTCCGCGCCGCCGATTTCGACGTCGTGATCTACGGCGGCACCGCCGCGGCCGTCACCGCCGCCGTGCAGGCCAAGAAAATGGGCAAGACCGTCGTCATCGTCTCCCCCGACAAACACCTCGGCGGGCTCTCCGCCGGCGGGTTGGGCTTCACCGACACCGGCAACAAAGCCGTCATCGGCGGGCTCGCGCGCGATTTCTACCACCGCATCTGGGCCTACTACGACCAACCCGCGACATGGGTCTGGCAGAAAAAATCCGACTACGGCAACAAGGGCCAGGGCACGCCCGCCATCGACGGCGCGCAACGCACCATGTGGATCTTCGAGCCGCACGTGGCGGAGAAAGTCTTCGAGGACCTCGTCCGGGAAAACGCGATCCCCGTCCACCGCGACGAGTGGCTCGACCGCGCGCAGGGCGTGAAGCGCAACGGCGCCCGCCTCGCCGCCATCACCACGCTCTCCGGGCAGACCTACGCCGGGAAAATGTTTCTCGACGCCACCTACGAGGGCGATCTGCTGGCCGCGGCGGGCGTCGCGTATCACGTCGGCCGCGAATCGCAGGCGCAGTATGGCGAGACCTACGCCGGCGTGCAGACGGGCGTGCTCCACCACCGCCACCACTTCGGCGCCGTCGCCGAAAAAATCAGCCCCTACAAAATCCCCGGCGATCCCGCGAGCGGCGTGCTCGCCCGCGTCAGCACCGAGCCCCCGGGGGAGTTCGGCGCCGCCGACCAGAAACTCCAGGCCTACTGCTACCGCATGTGCCTCACCGATCTGCCGGCGAACCGCGTGCCGTTTCCCAAGCCCGCCGGCTACGATCCCGCGCAATACGAGCTGCTCGTCCGCGTCTTCGCTGCCGGCTGGCGCGAGACGTTCCAAAAATTCGACCCGATCCCGAATCGGAAAACCGACACGAACAACCACGGCCCCTTCAGCACCGACAACATCGGCCGCAACTACGACTACCCCGAGGCCAGCTACGCGCGCCGCCGCGAAATCCTCGCCGAGCACACCGCCTACCAGCAGGGCTGGCTCTACTTCATCGCCAACGATCCCCGCGTGCCCGCCGACGTGCGCACCGCGATGAGCCAGTGGGGCCTCGCGAAGGACGAGTTCAAGGACAACGGCCACTGGCCCCACCAAATCTACGTGCGCGAGGCCCGCCGCCTGATCGGCGCCTACGTGATGACGGAAAACGAACTCCTCAAACGCCGCCCCACGCCCGACTCCGTCGGCATGGGCTCCTACGCGATGGATTCGCACAACATCCAACGCTACATCACGCCCGACGGCTTCGTGCAGAACGAGGGCGACATCGGCGTCTCGACCAACGGCCCCTACGCGATCGCGTTCGGCTCGCTCGCACCGAAGAAGGCGCAGTGCGAAAACCTCCTCGTGCCCGTGTGCGTCTCGAGCTCGCACATCGCGTATGGCAGCATCCGGATGGAGCCGGTGTTCATGATCCTCGGGCAGTCGGCGGCGACGGCCGCCGTGCTGGCGATCGACGGCAAACTTGCCGTGCAAGACGTGCCCTACGCGCAACTCCGCGCGCGGCTCCTCGCGGACGGCCAGGTGTTGGAAACGCCCAGTGCTGTGCGGTAGCAGCACGTAGCGGCGGGCGTCCCTGCCCGCCGGTTTGGATTGGCCGTATCCGACAAACCTCGGCGGGCAAGGACGCCCGCCGCTACATCCCTCACATTGCCAACTGCGGGCGACCCTTCTCCGGCCAGTCGATGTGGAAGAATTTCCCGCGCGGCTGGTCGGTGCGCTCGTAGGTGTGCGCGCCGAAGAAGTCGCGTTGGCCCTGCAACAAATTCGCCGGGAGGCGCGCGCTGCGGTAGCTGTCGTAGTAGGCCAGCGCGCTCGAAAACGTCGGCGACGCCACGCCACACTCGGCCGCGAGCGCGACGACCTTGCGCCAGTTTTCCTGCGCCTTCTGCACGGTCTTGTTGAAATACGGATCGAGCAGCAGGTTCGCCAGCATCGGGTTCTTCGCGTAGGCCTCGGTGATTTTCTGGAGGAAGGTTGCGCGGATGATGCAGCCGCCCCGCCAGATTTGCGCGATCTCGCCGAAGTTCAGCGTCCACTTGTATTCCTTCTGCGCCTCGCGCATGAGCTGGAAACCCTGCGCGTAGGAGCAGATTTTCGAGCAGTAGAGCGCGTCGTGGATCGCGGCGATGAGCGCTTTCTTCGAGCCTTTGTATTTTTTCTTCGGGCCCTTCAGGATTTTCGAGGCGGCGACGCGTTCCTCCTTCACGGCGCTGATGCAGCGGGCGAAAACGGATTCCGCGATCGTCGGCGCGGGCACGCCCATGTCGAGGGCGTTGACGGAGGTCCACTTGCCGGTGCCTTTTTGGCCGGCGGTGTCGAGGATGACGTCGACGATGGGTTTCCTCGTGACGGGATCCTTTTGTTTGAGGATGTCGGCGGTGATTTCGATCAGGAAACTGCCGAGCATCCCCTGGTTCCACTCGGAGAAAATCGCGCCCATCTCGGGGGCTTTCAGTTTGAGCAGGCCCTGCATCAACGCGTAGGCCTCGCAGATCATCTGCATGTCGCCGTATTCGATCCCGTTGTGGACCATCTTCACGTAGTGGCCGGCGCCGTTCTCGCCGATGTAGGTGGCGCACGGCACGCCGCCGACGATGGGCTTGCCGGGCGCGGCGCCGGTGAGCGGCACGCCGGTCTTGGCGTCGACCTTGGCGGCGACGGCGTTCCAGATCGGGGCGAGCTCCTTGTAGGCGGCCGCGTCGCCGCCGGGCATGAGCGCGGGGCCGAAACGCGCGCCTTCCTCGCCGCCGGACACGCCGGAGCCGATGAAGCGGAGGCCTTTTTCGCGGAGGGCTTTTTCGCGGCGGATGGTGTCGGTCCAGAGGGCGTTGCCGCCGTCGATCACGATGTCGTTGGCCTCGAGGAGCGGCACGAGCGAATCGATCACGGCGTCGGTCGCTTTGCCGGCCTGCACGAGGATGATCATCTTGCGGGGCTTCGCGAGGGAGGCGACGAACTCCTGCAGCGTCTTCGCGCCAAAGAGGCCGCCGGGGGTGGACGGGTTTTCGGCGACGAACTTCTCCGTCTTTTCCGTGGTGCGGTTGTAAACCGAGATGCGGAAGCCGTGGTCGGCGATGTTGAGGGCGAGATTCTGACCCATGACGGCGAGGCCGATGAGTCCGATGTCAGAGTGAGTTTTAGCCATAAGCGGAGGGCAGGCGTAGCGGTTTGCCGGGGTGAAAACCACCCTGATTTTGCGCGCCCGTCATAATAACGCGCCGCCGCCCGGCCCGCGCTCACAGCCAGCGCAGCACCACGTCCGGCCACACGCCCGCGACGATTAGCAGCGCCGCCGTGGTCACCAACGCCACCGCCGCCGCCGGCGGCACGCGCAGCGGCGGGGCGTTTTCCGTCGGCGCGGCGACGAGCGCCTGTTTCAAAACCAGCAGGTAATAATACAGCCCGACCGCGCTCCATCCCACCGCCGCCGCGCCGATCCAGCCGAGCGGCGCCGCCGCCCCGCCCACCCTGAACGCCATCAGGATCACCCAGAATTTGCCGAGGAAACCCGCCAGCGGCGGGATGCCCGCGAGCGAAAGCACGCACACCGCGAGGCAGCCCGCGAGCAGCGGCGACCGCCGGTGCAGCCCCGCGAGATCCGTCAGCTCCTCGCAGCGCCCCGCGCGCGCCACCACCGCGATCACGCCGAACGCCCCGACCGTCGCGAGGCCGTAGGTCGCCGCGTAGTAGAAGAGCGGCGCGACCGTCGGCTCGGTCGTCACCGGGCCCGTCGCGATCACGCCGAGCACGAGCACGCCCGCGTGCGCGATCGCCGAGTAGGCGAGCAGGCGGCGGACGTTGCGCTGCGCGAGCGCGCCGAGATTGCCCACCGCCATCGAGGCGAACGCGAGCAGCGCGACCGCGATCATCCAGCCGTTGACCACGGTGAGGCGCGTGGACTCGACGTCGCGCCCGAGGTCGCCCGCCGCGCCGCCGAGCCCGCTCCACAGCAGCCGCCAAAACAGCACGAGGCCCGCGAGCTTCGCGGCCGACGCGATGAGCGCGGCCGACGGCGCGGGCGCGCCCTCGTAGGCATCGGGCGCCCAGAGGTGAAACGGCGCCGCCGCCGCCTTGAAGCCAAACGCCGCCACCACCATCACCACCGCGACGATGGTCAGCGGCTCTGTCGCGTGGCCGGCGAGGCGTTTCCCGATTTCGGCGAGTTCTATGGAGCCCGTGATGCCGTAGAGCAGGCTGAAACCGAAGAGGAGAAACGCCGCCGAAATCCCGCCCGTCAGGAAATATTTCAACCCCGCCTCGGCCGAGCGCGGGCTCGACTTGTCGAACCCCGCGAGCACGTAGAGCGACACGCTTGCCAGCTCCAGCGCGAGAAACGCGAGCAGCAACTGGTTCGCCGCCGCCATCAGCAGGAAACCCGTCGCCGCGAACAACACGATCGCCACGTGCTCCACCGGGTGGCGCGGCGTGCGCCCGCCCGCCGTCACGCCGAGCGTCAGCAACGTCAGCACGAGCACGCCGAGCCGCGTCGCCACCGCGATCCGATCAAATAGCAGCACGCCGCCGAACACCGGCCCGCGCACGCCGAGCCACGCGTGCGCCAGCGCCGCGACAATCGCGAGCGCGCCGATCCAGAGCGCGATGCGCAGCCGCGCCTCGCGGGGGCGCGCGCGAAACACCGCGAGGTCCAGACCGAGCGCGAGCAACGCGCCAAACACGAGCAGCGCCTCGGGCCGCAGCGCGCGAAACAGTTCCGCGTAGTCGAGCCTCACGGCCGGCCTCCTCTCAGCGCGAATTTCATGGCGTCCGATTCCAGCGCCGGCCCGATCCAGTCGAGGAGCACGTCGGGTTTCAGGCCCACGTAAACCGTCGCCGCGATCAGCAGCAGCGCGCCGGCGCGCTCCGGCCACGTGATGGGTTCAAAGTGATCGACGGGGGCCGCGTTGCCCGCGGAGGGAGCGGAGGGGTTTTCGGTCGCGCCGAAAAACGCCACGTGGATCGCGCGCAACGTGAAGGCCGCCGCGACGAGCACGCCAAGGCCCGCGCCCACGGCCCACGCGGGCGAGGTCTTCCACGCGCCGATCAAAATCGCCAGCTCCGCCGGGAAGCCGGAGAAGCCCGGCATCCCCATCGAGGCCAGGCCCGCGAGCGTGAACACGAGCGCGGCGAACGGCATCAGCTTGTGCAGCGGAAGGCGGCGTAGATCGGCGAGGCGGCGCGTGTGCGTGCGTTCGTAAACCATGCGGCCGACGACCGCGAAGAGCAGTCCCGCGATCACGCCGTGCGAAAACATCTGGAGCACCGCGCCGGCGACGGCGGTGGGGTTGGCCGCCGCGAGCCCGAGCAGCACGAAGCCCATGTGGCTCACGCTTGAGTAGCCGATCACGAATTTGAAGTCGTCCTGCACGAGCGCGACGACGCCCGCGTAGAGGATGCCCGCGATGGCGAGCCACGCGATGGCGGGTTGGAAAAACGCGAGTCCCGTCGGGAACAGCGGCAACGCCACGCGCAGGCAGCCGTAGGCGCCGAGCTTCATCACGACGCCGGCGAGCAGCATCGAGGCGCCCGTCGGCGCGGCCACGTGGCCCGTCGGCGCCCACGTGTGCAGCGGCCACAGGCCCGCGAGAATCGCGAACCCGAGGAACACCAGCGCGAACATCCCGATCTGGTAGGGCGGGAGGAACCGCGCGGTGTGTTCCGCGAGCGTGGCGAGATCGAAGGAGGTCACGCCGTCGATGCCGGTCTGCGCGACGACGGCCCAGAGGAGCCCGACGAGCACGAGCGCGCTGCCCGCGAACGAGTAGAGCGCGAGTTTCATCGCGCCGTATTCGCGCCGCGTGGAGCCCCAGTTCGCGACGAGGAAATACTTCGGCACGATCGCGATCTCGTAGAAGACGAAGAAGACAAACGCGTCCGCGCTGAGGAACACGCCGTAAACCCCGCCGATGAGCGCGAGGTAGCACGCGAAGAATTCGCCGACGCGCGCGGTGAGGTTCCAGGAAAACAAAATCCCCGCGACCGACGCGAGGCCCGTGAGCACGACGAGCGTGAGGCTGATGCCGTCGGCTGCGAGGTGGTAGCGCACGCCGAGCTGCGGGAGCCAGGGGACGTTGACGAGGGTTTGGAGACCGGCGGCGGGGACAAATTTCGCCGCCGCCACGAGCGTAAGGCCGAGGCCGATGACCGCCGTGACGAGCGCTACCACGCGCGCCGCCGCAGCCGAGCGCGCGCCCGCCACGAGCGCGAGCAGCGCGCCGAGGAAGGACAAATAAATGGTCCACGGGAGCGCGTTCATGGCGGGAAGGTCCCGGGGAGCGCACGCGTCTCGCGTGCTGGCGTCGGCGTCCCGCCGACGCCTCCGGGCGGACGGATGTGCCCGGCGGGACGCCGGCCACGGCACGCGGGACGCGTGCGCTCCCCGGGAAGATTTCGCTTCGGGAATTTCATGGCAGCACGAGGTGGCCGGCCCAGGCGGTCACGAGCGGGTTGATGAGGCGCGCGAGGAGTTGCGGAAAAATTCCGAGCACGAACATCAGCGCGACCAGCGGCACGAGCGCGGCGAGTTCGGCGCCGCGCACGTCGGCGAAATCGCCCGTCGCGGCCCCGGCGCGCGGGCCGTGGAAGACGCGTTGCCAGAACGTCAGGAGAAAAATCGCCGTCGCGAGCAGGCCGAGGCACGCCACCGCCGCCGCGCCGGGATCGAGGCCGAAGACGCCGCGGAAAATCAGAAACTCGCCGACGAAGCCGTTGAGTCCCGGCAGCCCGAGCGACGAGAAGAGCGCCACCCCGCAGAGGAACGCGAAGCGCGGCGCGGCCGTGCGCACGCCGCCGAAATCGTGCAGGCCGCGTCGGCCGCCGGATCGCGTTTCGAGGATGCCGACGCAGCAGAAGAGCGCGGCGGCGGAGAGCCCGTGGTTGAACAGCTGGAGAATCGCGCCGCTGAGCGCGGCGGTCGCGGCCTCGGCGTGCAGGCCCGGCCGGCCCGTGGCGTAGGAGACGGCGAAGAGCGCGAGCAGGCAGTAGCCGAGGTGGTTGATCGAGGAGTAGGCGACGAGGCGCTTGAGGTCGGTCTGCTTGAGCGCGGCGTAGGCGCCGAACACGACGCCGCCGAGCGCGAGCGCGAGCAGCCACGGCGCGGCGGCGTGTAGGGGCGCGGGAAAAATCGGCCAGAGGATGCGCAGGAATCCGTAGAGGCCCATCTTCGCCATCACGCCGGTCAGAAACATCGCCGCCCCCGTCGGCGCCTCGGCGTAGGCCGGCGGCAGCCACGTGTGGAAGGGCCAGAGCGGGACCTTCACCGCGAGGCCGAGCAGCACGCCGAGGAAAACCGCCTGCGGCCAGAACCCACCGAGCGCGGCGAGTTTCGCGCCGAGTTCGCCGGTGGCGGCGAGCTGGGCGAGCTGTTGGAAATCGACCGTGCCCGTCGTCGCGAAGAGCGCCGCGAACCCCACGAGCATGAACGCGCTCCCGCCGATCGTGTAGATGACGAATTGGTAGGCTGCGCGCGTCGCGGCGGCGCCGCCGCGACCGGACGCGCCGCCCCAGAGTTTGATGAGGAAGAAGGCGGGCACGAGGCTGAGTTCCCAGAAGAGGAACCAGTGGAAAAAATCGAGCGCGAGAAACACGCCGAGCGCCGCGCCCTCGAGCAGGAGGAACAGCGCGGCGAAGAGCCGCGGGCTCGCGGTGGCGTCGCCAAGCGTGCGCCACGAGGCGAGCAGCGCCGCGGGGGTGACGAGCCCGGTGAGCAACACGAGCACGAGGCTAAGGCCGTCGAGGCCGAGGCGGTAGTGGACGTTGAGCGCGGAGATCCAGGCGTGGTCCTCGACGAACTGCGGCGTCGTGCGCGCCGGATCAAACGAAGAGGCGGCGACGAGCCCGAGCGCGAGTGGCGCGAGGGAAAACGCGAACGCGAGCGCGCGCACGGCGGCGGGGCCCGCGCCGCGCCAGAACGCGAGCAGCGCCGCGCCGGCCCACGGCGTGAAGACGAGGAGGGAGAGGAGCGGGAGGGAAGTGGGGACGCTCATGCGGGGCCTCCGAATCGACCCATCGCGTGCGCCTCATCCCAACGCCCCGAAGAAACGCGTCTTTGTAGGGCCGCCGCTTGCCGGCGTGCCGTCGCGCTATGTGCGCGAGAGTGAGAACGGACGTCTGCCGCCGTTTGCGCGTGTGCGGCGCCGACGGCACGCCGGCAAGCGGCGGCCCTACGGTCCAGCAGACTCCGATGGCTCGGGCGGGACGCCCGAGCCGGCACGCGGGACGCGTGCGCTCCCCGGGAATCAAGGCGCGCGACTTTGTTCATCGCCGCCCTCCCAGCATCACGATGATCGCGAGCACCACGAAGCCGAGCGCGACCGCGCGGAGGTGGCCGTGGGCGTCGCCGGTCTGCGCGCGCGAGTAGGCTTTGCCGGTGGCGCGCAGGGATTCGCTCGTGGCGTCGAAGCCGGCGTTGAGGCCGTGTTCGTCGGAGTCGCGGTTCACGACGCCGGCGAATTCTCCGAGGCGCGCGAGGAAACGCACCGCGCCGTCGAGCACGCAGCGGTCGAGCGCGTCGGCGAA
>JBEANZ010000758.1:0-2827 GCA_041165185.1 Verrucomicrobiota bacterium
CGGCGGCGGAGCGCGTCCACTGCCGCGCGCAGCGCAGCAGTTTGGGGCCGTGGCGGTGAAACCACTCTTGCCAGGATTCGTTGGGATGCGGGGCCTCCATGAGTGTGCGGTGCGCGGGATGTCGGTGTTTGCCGGAAGAGCGCCGGTGCCGCCGCGATTTGTCTGCGGGCGACGCGCAAAGTTTCCCCGCGTTGCTATCCGGCCCGTCCGCGCGCGCGAAATAAAAAGGGGCCCGGTTGCCCGGGCCCCTGTTGGAGTTTCCTGTCTCGCGGTCGGTTTTTGTTACCGGCCGAAGAGCCGCCGCCAGTTGATGCGGTAGTCCAAGATCGCGACGCCCATCAGCGCCGAGACGCTGACAAAGCCGATCAGGGATTCCGCGTTAACGTGGCGACGGACGGAAAGCAGGGTGGCGGCGACGGCAATCGTGCCGAGGGTGACCGCGAGGGTGATGGTGTGGTTCTTCATGGTGTTTTCTTTGGTTTGGCGAACTCGCTTGAGTTCGACGGGCAGAGCTTACCACAGCCCACGCGATAGTTGAAATCGCGGGTTTCTATCGTTCCCATAGCCATCCGCTATGGAACTGACCCAACTTCGCTCCTTCGTCGCCGTCGCCGAGACGGGTAACTTCACGCGCGCCGCCGAACGCTGCCACGTTTCCCAACCCTCTCTCAGCCAACAAATCCTGAACCTCGAGAGCGAGGTCGGTCACAAGCTCTTCCACCGCCTCGGCCGCAAGACCGTGCCCACGGAGGCCGGCCTGACCTTCCTCGACCGCGCCCGTCGCATCCTCTTCGAAGTCGAAAACGCCGCCAAGGAGCTCAGCGACCATCCCGCCCTCGACCGCCGCATCACCGTTGGCGCCCTGCCCACCATCATGCCCTACCTCGTCGCGCCGCTCATCGCGCGCTGCCGCGAGTCGCACCCGAACCTCCTTATCCACGCCATCGAGGATTTTCGCGGCGGCCTCGTGCGCGCCGTCGTCGAGGGCGAGATCGACCTCGCGGTCATCACGCTCCCGGTGAAGGAAACCCGCATCGCCATCGAGCCGCTCCTCACCGAACCGCTCCTGCTCGTCGTGGGAAAAAACCACCCCTTCGCCAGCCGCACCGAGATCAACCTCAACGACCTCGCGGGCGAAACCTTCGTCACCACCGGCGACTCCAGCGTGCTCGCGAACCAACTCCGCACGTTTTTCGGCGACCACGATTTCACGCCCCGGATCGGCTACCGCTGCGCGCAGGTGGCCACGTTGAAAACCTTCGTCGCGATGGGCGCCGGCATCTCGATCCTCCCGCAGGTCGTCCGGCGGCCCGAGGACCGCGCGCAGCTCGTTTACCTGCGCCTCACCGGCAGCGTGCCCGCGCGCGAGATCGGCATCGCGCGCCACCTCCAACGCTACCAGAGCCGCGGCGTCGAACAGTTCCTCGCCCTCCTCCGCGAACAGGCCCGCGCCACCACCGCGACCGCGGAAGCGTGACCATTGCGCTTTCGGAAAAAAATCCAACCCTCCGCCCTCCATGTCCGCTCCCGGCCAACACCACGCGCTCACGCCCGCCCGCGAGCGCGCGACGCTGGCCACGCTCTGCGCCGTGCAGTTCACCCACATCCTGGACTACATGATCATGATGCCGCTCGGGCCGGAGCTGATGCTCGAGTTCCGGATCTCGGCCGCGCAATTCAGCCAACTCGTCGCCGCCTACAGCCTCGCGGCGGCCGTGAGCGGTTTCGCCGGCGGCTTCTTCCTCGACCGCTTCGACCGCAAGCGCGCCCTGCTCGCGCTCTACGCCGGCTTCGGCCTCGCCACCATCGCGTGCGGCCTCGCGCCCACGCACCACTGGCTGCTCGTCGCGCGGCTCGCCGCCGGCGCGTTCGGCGGACTCGCCGGCTCGCTCGTCACCGCGATGGTCGCCGACGTGATCCCGCCCGAGCGCCGCGGGCGCGCGATGAGCGTGGTGATGGCGGCGTTTCCCATCGCATCAGTCGTGGGGATTTACGCGGGCCTCTCGCTCGCCGACGCCTTCGGGTGGCACGCGCCGTTTTTCCTGCTCGGCGGCTGCGCGGCGCTCAACCTGATCCTCGGCGCGCTCGCCCTCCCCCCGATCCGCACCGCGATCGCCGACCACGAACCGTGGCGCCAAATGCGCGAAATCCTCGCGCACCGCGTGCACCGCCGCGCCTTCGCCGTCGGCGCCGTGCTCGTCATCGCGGGCGGTTGCCTCGTGCCGTTTCTCGCGCCGTCCTTCGTCAGCAACGTCGGCCTCGACGGCCACCGCGACCTGCGCTGGGTCTACGCCGTCGGCGGCGGCGCCGCCTTCGCCAGCACGATGGCGATCGGCTGGCTGAGCGATCGCGTGGACCGCCTGCACCTGCTCGCGTGGATGTCGGCCGGCGCGGTGATCGTGACGCTGATTATCACGCGCCTCGGCCCCTCGTCGCTCGGGCTCGCGAGCCTGATGATGGCGCTCTTCATGGTGACGATGTCGAGCCGCTTCGCCCCCGCGATGGCGATGGTCTCCAACGCCGTCGAAGCGCGCTATCGCGGCGGCTTCATGAGCGTCAACGCCGCGCTCCAGCAAGCCGCCAGCGGCCTCGGCAACGCCCTCGCCGGCTGGTTCATCACCTACGACGCCGCGGGCCGGATGCTGGGCTTCCCCGCGCTCGGCTACGTCGCGATCGCGTTTTTCGGGCTGACGGTGCTGTGCGCGTATGAGCTGCGCGCCGCCGCCCCGCACGTCGCCGCGCCCGCGAAAAAACGCGCCACGCCTTCCGCACCCGTCGCGGAAAATTCCGCCGCCTGAGATGCTCACCGCAAACGAGAGCCCAGAGC
>JBEANZ010000759.1:0-10134 GCA_041165185.1 Verrucomicrobiota bacterium
CAGCGGCCTCGTGAGCTTCGCCTTCGCCGATGTGCACGCGCACGACCTCGTGACGTTCGCCGACGAGGATGGCCTCGCGCTGCGCGGCGGCCACCACTGCAACCAGCCGTTGATGCGCAAACTCGGCCTCACCGGCACGACGCGCGCGAGCTTCTACGCCTACAACACCGAGGCGGAAATCGACGTGCTCGTCGCCAGTCTCCGGCGCACGCTGAAATTTTTCGCCGCCGGCTGAAGCGCAGGCGGGCGCATCAGCCTTCCGCGAGCCGCCGCTTCGCCGCAATGGCCCGCAGTTCTTTCACCGCGAGCAAGTCCTTCTCCCGCCCGACCGCCTCCTTGGCCACAATCAAATCCTCGATCGAGATCACCGGGTAGATTCGGCCAAACATCGGAAGATCGACCGCGTTTTTGCGCAGCCGCGCAAAGTCGCCGACGCCGAGGATCGAGGACAAAATATCGATGACACCCTTGTCCGTGCGCAGATACAGATTCACCAGCGGCTGGCCGGGCGCGGGGTGCTCCATGAAGGATAACAATCGATGAGTCTGCCGATGCACCGGATGAAGGTCCGCAAAGGCCCGGCGGATTTTTTCGACGTCCTCGGCGGACAACACCGCGCACACCTCGACAGCTTGCGTGATGAGCGCCGAGCCGTGAATCATTCCGGCATATCCACCGACGACCACGAAATCCACGCCCGCATCAGCCAATCGCTGTAACAAGAGGTGTAGGTCGTGCATAGAGTCTCTCTCCCGCCGCCCGCAGCTCGAGCGCGAACTCCAACGCCGACGCGTGGTGCAAGCAGCGTCTTTCCGGTGTGACCGCCAGATTGCAATCGACCAGGCTCAAATCGAACCCCGCCCGTTCCGCTTCAGCGATTGCCACGTGGGCCTGCTCCTTGGTCATGACGCAAAATTGGCCACCGCTAGGTTGCCGTGCAAAGTCTTTTCTCCGCCGGAGCGCGGCACTCGTCCGGGCGCGTCATTCCGCCGACCCGCTCACGTTTCCGCCCCAGCCTTTTTCTCCGGCCAGCTCAGCGCGATGCACGCCGCGATCAGCGGCAGCACGCCGGCCACCAGAATCATCGGCGCAAATTTCCCGATCGCCGGCGCGTGGGTGTCGGCGAAGCGGCCCACCCACGGGTGCAGGCGCGAGTTGATCAGCCACGCCAGCGCGCCGATGAGGCCGAGGCATTTCGAGGTGTGGTCCGGCGCGATGTCCTGCACCAACGCGTAGAACATCGCGAACACCCCCATGATGCCCGCGCCCACCAGGCAATACAGCGGCACCATCAGCGTGCGGTCCGGTTGAAACAAAATCGGCGTCGCCAGCAGGCACAGGCCGGCGCCGATGAAGAGCACGATCTTGCGCGAGCGCTCGACGGAGAAGCGCCGCGCGAGCCGCCCCGCGAGAAACCCGATCCCGATGCTGCCGATATCCGCCGTGAGGAAAAACGCGATGAGCAGGTATTGTAGTTGCCGATCCGTGAAGTGGAGATCGACGAGCAGATGGCGCGGCAGCCACACGCGGTAGAAATGCCAGCTCATGTTCACCGCCACGCCGACGGCGCACGTGATCCAAAAGAGCCGGCTCGAAAACACCGCCGCGAACGGAATCGCCGGCGGCGCATCGGCCGCCACCTGCGCCGGCGGGGACAGCTCCGTGGCCCGCTCGCCGCGTGTGCCCAGCAGCCAAAACACGACCCAAATCGAGCCTGCCGCGCCGACCAAAATGAAGAGGTGGCGCCAGCGCTCGCCGTGCTCGCCGACCATCGTGAGCACCAGAATCGGCGTCACCACCGCGCCAAACGTCATGCCGCTGTTGAACACGCCGTTCGCAAACCCCTGCGCCTCGCGCGGGATGATGCGGCGGATCACGCCCACGGCCACCGGCCAGTTGAACGCCTCGCCCGCGCCGAGGATCGCGCGGCATACCTGGAGTTGAAAAAGCGTTTCCACAAACCCCGTGGCAAACCCCGCGACCGACCACACCAGCAGCGCGATCGGATAGAGCCACCGGAGGTTTCGCCGGTCCGCCATGAATCCGGCGACGACCAAAAAGATCGCGTAGGAATAACCGAAGACCGCCTCGAGGTTGCCGTAGCCCTCCTCGTTGAGGCCGAAGTCGCGTTTGACGAACGTGCTCACCGAGCTGAGCACCTGCCGGTCGATGTAGTTGATGACGGTCGCCAGCAGCATCAGGACGACGATCCACCATTTCCAGCCGGGGATTTTCGCGGGGGGTCGCAGAGTCATGGGGTGGCGGAGCGTCGCAGCGCGTGCGCCGCGATAGCAATGCGCAAAACCGCGCGCACGGTGTCCGAGATTGCGCAGGCGAACGTGCGGGCTACTCCGAGTTCGTAATTCCGGCTTTAGCCGGTGTCTTGGACGAGTCGTCTCAAGGCACCGGCTGAAGCCGGAACTACGAACTCGGAATTCGACTCGTCGCGTCGAGGACGGGACTCCGCGGTGAAACTGCTGTGCCGCGACCTGCGTGCGTGCCGCTGCCACCTCACGGCCGTGTCAGAAACGAAAACAGATCGCGCAGCGCGGCGTCGTCGAGGCCGTTGAGGAGGCCTTCGGGCATCAGCGAAACGGGCAACGCGGTAAGCGTCGCAATCTCGGCGGTGGCGGCGGTGTGCGTTTGGCCGGCGAGGTCTTTCAACGTAATGCCGGCGGCGTCCTGACGCGTGAGCAGGCCCATGAGCGTCTGGCCGTTTTTCAGCGTCGCGGAATACGCGGCGTAGCCTTCGCGGATTTCCAGGCTCGGCTCGAGGATTGCGGCGAGCCATAAATCGGGATTGCCGCGTTCGTAGCCGGTGAGGTCGGGGCCGAGCGTGCCGCCGGGGCCGAGGAGCGCGTGGCACGCGACGCAGCGTTGCGCGAACGTCGCCTTGCCTTTCGAGGCGTCACCGCCGGCGGCGAAAAGCGGTCGGAGGCGTTTGAACTCGGCGAGTTTTTCCGGCGCGCTCAGACGCAGCGTGGGCGTGGGCCAGTGTTTGCGCAGCAACGGATCGAGCGCCGGATCGCGGTAGAGCTCGATCTGGCGCACGATGTCGGCGGCGACGTGCGCGGGCTTGATGTCGTGTCGGTCGACGACCGCGAGCATCTGCGCCGCCCACGCGCGGCGGCTCGCCAACATGCGGTGCGCGGCATCGCGCGCGCCGCGATCGCCGGCGAAGCGCGCCTCGTAGCCTTGCAGCACGGCGGCCGGGAGGCGCGCGTCGTCGAAGCGCCCGGCGGCGGCGAGCACGGCTTTCTTCATGGGATAACCGCCCGTGCGACCGAGGAGCTGGAGCATCGCGGGGACGACGGCGGGGTTGCCGGCCTCGGCGAGTGCGCGCACGAGCGCGGCGCGCGCTTCCGTCGGGGCTTTCTCGTCGGCGATGGTCTTCAGCGCGCGGGCAACGGCATCGGCGTTGCCGGACCTCGCGGCGAGCGCGAGGTCGGTGTCGAGGCGGCTCTTCAGAAAAGTGTCGAGCGCGCCCGCGAGCGCCGGCGGGAGCGTCGGCACAGTGCCGCCCTCGAACGCCGCCGCGATGCCCTCGACGACGACCGCGCGGTCGCGCTCGCCCGGCGCGAGGGCGAGGAGCTGCGCGCACGCGTCATAGTTTTCCGGGCCGCCGGCCTGCGCCCAACGGCGCGCGAGCAACATCGCGCCGTGCGTGTGGGCGAGCGGAAATTCCCACACGCCCTTCTCGGCAAACAGCGCGAGCAGCGCGGCGCGGTCGGTTTCGGCGCGCGCTTCGAGCGCCCACCAGAGGAGGAGCGGGAGGCGTTTGTCGGCGGCGTCGGCGGCGCGCTCGAGCATCACGCGCGCGAGGGCGAGACCGGTCGCGGCGGGCAGGCGTTTCGCGGTCGCGAGCAATTGCGTGCGCACCTCAACGTGCGCCTCGGTGCGCGCGAGTTCGCGGAGCGCCGTCGCGAGAGCGGCGCTCGCGGCGCCGGTGTCGCCGGTGCAGCGCACGACCCAGCGGCGCACGTAGGGATCGGGGTGGCGGAGGAGCGCGGCGGCGAGTTCGTCGCTGAGGCCGCCGAGCAGGTGGAGCGCGCAGAGCGCGTCAAAGGCGTGCGCGTTTTGCGGATCGCGGGCGCGACGGGTGAGTTCGGGCAGCGCGGATTTTTCGCCGCGCCAGGCGAGTTCGAGGACGGCCTGGCGGCGAAACCATTTGTTCGCGTGGTCGAGGTGGGCGAGCAGCGTGGCGACGGGCGCGGTGTGCAAATCGAACGGCGCGCGCGCCATCGACACACCGGCGGGGCGCACGCGGTAGATGCGGCCGTCGGTCTTGCTCCAGTCGTCCACGGGGCTCACGTGCGAGAGGCGCGCATCATACCAGTCGGCGACGTAGAGCGCGCCGTCGGGGCCGACGCGGATGTCCACGGGACGAAACCAGCGGTCGTTGGTCGTGATGAGCGGCGTTTCGTCCACGGCGCGAAACGTCGAGGTGTCGGGCACACGCGCACTCACGTAGATCATGTTTTGGAGCGCGTTGGGCGCGATGAATTTTCCGGCAAACCGATCCGCGAGCAGGTCGCCGTCATAGACGACGAGCGTCTGGGAAAAACGCTTCCGATCACTCTGCGTCGCCATGTGCTCGAAGTAGCCGAAGGCGTAGGGGTTCGCGGCGGGGCCGTGTTTGCCGAAGCCCTTCACGCCGCTCATGCCCTGCTCGTAATGCATGCCGCGGTCGGTGCCGTTGGTGCCGCTGAAGACGCGGCCCTGGGCGTCGATTTCGACGCTCATGGTGTTGCCGCCGCCCTCGGCGAAAATTTCAAACACGCGCGTCTGCGGGTGGTAGCGCCAGATGTGCTGGCCGGACCAGCGGACGTTTTTCGTGACGGCGCTGCTGACGTTGCCGGTCGTCGTGCTGCCGGTCGCGCCGTAGAGCCAGCCATCGGGGCCGAACGCGAGGCTGCTCGCGACGGAGTGCGTGTCCTCGAGGCCGAAGCCGCTGAGGCACACCTCAGGATCGCCGTCGGGGACGTCGTCGTCGTTGGCGTCGCGGTAGAAGAGGAGGTAGGGCGGATTCATCACCCAGATGCCGCCGGCGCCCTTGATGGCGGCGGTCGCGATGTTGAGGCCGGTGATCACGTCGCGGTGCGTTTCGTAGAGGCCGTCGCCGTCGCGGTCCTCGAAGACGGTGATCTTGTCGGCGCCCTTCACGCCGCGCGGCGGGGGCTCGGGGACGTGGTCGAATTGCGCGCGGAGGTGGTGATCGTAGCTCGTGATTTTCAGGCCGGCGGGAAACGGATACTGCGCGTATTGCGTGACCCAGAGGCGGCCGCGCGAATCGAAGCTCATGTAAAGCGGCTGCACGACCGCGCCCTCCGCGGCGATGAGGTCAACGACCAGGCCTTCGCGCACGTTCATCGCGGCGATGGCGTCGGCCGGCGGGAGGCCGCGCGAATCGTCCTTAATCACGCCGCGGCCCTTGAACGTCTCCATGACCTTGCGCACTTCGGCGTTGCCCGCGGGACCGGGCGGTTGCGCGGCGGCGGCGAGCGACGCGAGGGCGAGCAGGGCGGCGGCGAACGGGTGAAAGTTCGGGCGGAGACGAAGACGGAGACGAGGGCGCATCGGAAAGCGGGGTGGCGCGGAGCTTGGGCGCGGCAGGCCGGCTGCCCATCTGAAAAATCGTTGAGGCGAGGGGCGGCGGTTCGGGCCGAACTTTCGAGCCACGAGCGACGAGGCGGGACGCCTCGTCCACGACGCTCAGCGGGCGCTGTCCATGATGCCGACGAAGGCCTTCGGCACCACGGCGGCGGCGCGGCAGTTTTTCGCGACGAGGATTTTGGCGGCCCACGCGTTTACCTCCTCGCGCGTGACGTCATTGATGACCGTGCCGCGCAACGTGACGATTTCGGCGATTTCCGCGGGGCGCTCCTGGGCCCGCATCAGGAGCGTGGTGAGGAATTGGTTGTCGCGAAACGCCAGGCGCAACTGGCTCTGCAGGATGCCGCGCGCGCCCATGAACTCGCCCGCGCCCACGCCGTCCTTCGCGAGCGCCGCGCCGATGTTGGCGACGAGCGGCGCGACGCGCGCGGTGTCGTTCGGCGCGCAGTCGATCTGGGCGCGGAGCAGGCCGAAATCGCCGAAGCCGTCGTAGTGCTGGAACTCCGCCGACGGCGAGTAGGCGAGGCCGAGTTTCTCGCGCACCTCGCCGCGCACCTTGATTTCGAGAATCTTCGCGAGCACCTCGAGGGCGATTTGGTCCCGCACGTGAATCGGTTCGGAAATCGGCCACGACCCGACGACGAGGCCGAGGTTCTGCTCGCCGACGAACTCGATGCGCGTGACGCCGGGCGCGGCCGTCACCTTGACGGGTTTCGGCGGGACCGCCGTGGCTTTTTTCGCGGCGCGCGGCTTCAGCGAACCGAGCGTCGCCGTCATCGTGCGGACCGCCGCCTCCTCCGCGATGTCGCCGACGATGGTCGCCTCGACGTAGCCGCCCGCGAGCGAGGGTTCCATCCAGCGACGCAGGTCGACGACGCTCGCCTTCACGTATTCGAGCGGCTCGCCGTGCGTGAAACGCGCGTCGCCCTTGAACAGATAGTCCGTGAGCGCCCGCAGCCCGTCGCCGAGCCCCACGCTCTGATCCATCCGGTCCGCGACCGCCTCCATCCGCTGATCGCGCACGGTGAACGAATTCAACTGCGGCGCCGTCAGCACATCCGCCACCACGCCCAGAAACGTCTCGAGGTGTTCGACGGCCACGAGCCCGCGAAACGTAAACGCGTCGCGGTCTCCGAGGTCGAAACCGAACTCCAGGAACCGCTCCCGCACGAGCGCGTGGAGGTCGTCGGGTTGCAGGTGGACGGTGCCGCTCGCGAGCACCGAGCTCGGCCCGAAGTCCTTCAACGCCGGCTTCCCCGCCGGCAGCTCGAGGAGGCCGGTGCCGACGCGCACGGCCACGCGCACGAGGCCGGGCTCCTGACGATTGCCGGCGAAATTCAGCCTCACCTGGTTGCCGAACCGCAGCAGCTTTGCGCCGAACGCCGGCAGCTCGCGGCGCTCAACAACGTCCGTTGGCGTGGAAAACTTGGGCAGCGTAAACGGCGTCTCCCGCCGCGTGCGCGCCATCACCTGGTTGAGGCCCGTGCGCCGCGACTTGCGCACCTCCTTCAACACGTCCTCCGCGCCGAGCTCGATCTTCACGCCGCCCGCGACGTGAAACGCCATCGTCTCCGGCTGCCACAGGCGGCGAAACACCTTGTGCGCCTCGGCCGGCGTGAACTTCTCCAGCCACTCGCGGTTCCACGCATACTGTTGCGCGAACCCCTCGAAGACCGTGTGGCCCGTGATCGATTCCGTGAGGGCCTGGCTGAGCGCCGCCGGATCGAGTGTGGCGAGTTGATCGACCATGTGGCCCGCGATTTTCAGATCGCGGCGGCGCAACGTGTCCACGTCGACCGCATCGAGCCCGCGCTCGAGCGTGAGGCGCACGAGTTCGTCGAGCGACACCACGCTGTCCGCCCACAGCGGCGCGGGCACCGCGAGCGAGACCGAGGCCGCGCCATGTCCGAGCAGCTCGTCGTAGCCGCCGCCGCCCGGCGCGCCGCGCGCGTCCGCTTTCAGGCGCTCCTCAAACGCGTCCATCACAAATCTCCGCTGCTGCCGCTCGATATGGTCTTCGCGCGTGTCGGGCTTGGTGGGCAACACTTGCACCGAAGACACTTCTGCCGACGCGGAGGCCACGCCGTTGACGCGAAACACCCCGGCCCGCAGCGCAGTCGCCGCGAGCCTGCCCTCGTCGCGGACCGGCACCGGTTCGCTCGGCCGCACCATGCCGCCGAAGATTTCGCGCACCTGCGCGGCCAGCGCGGCCGGCTCGAAATCGCCGGCGGCGACGAACACCATGAGGTCGGGCCGGTAGTTGCGCCGGTAGAAGTCCAGAAAATTTTCCCGCGTGAATCGCGCGATCTGCTGTTCGCTGCCGCCGGGCATCCGCAACGGAAACTTGAGCCCTTGAAACGCGACCGGCATCGAGGCGCGCGTCTTCAGATCGGAGAGCGTGCGGCGGTTGCGCAACTCGGCGAGCACCACGCGCCGTTCCTGTTCGATGCTGCGCGGCTCGAAGCTCACGCCGTCGCCGAAATCCCGGAACAACCGCATGCCCTCGCGTCGCAACGCCTCATCGCCGTCGCGGAAATCGAGCCGAAACACCGTCGCGTCGAACCCCGTCTCGGCGTTTACATCGCTGCCATATTCGACGCCCAGCCGCTGGAACAACGCGATCATGTCCTCGGCCTTGAAGTTCTTCGATCCGGCGAAACAGAGATGTTCGATGTAGTGCGCGATGCCGAGTTCGTCGGGCCGTTCGTCGAGCGAGCCGGCCAGCACGATCAGTTGGAGCGTCGCGCGGCCCGGCACGCCCTTGTGCGGGAGCAACGCGTAGCGGAAGCCGTTGTCGAGCCGGCCCCACGTCACCGCCGGGTCGGGGGCGAGGGCCTTGGGCGTCTCGTGCGCCCACTTGCCGGAGCGCGGCCCGATCGGCGCGGGCGCCGCGGCGAGCGCGGCGCTCGCGGCCAGCAGGAAAACGAGGGCGCCCAAGACGGGAAAGCGGGTTGGCATCACGGGAGCGCCACCGTGCGCGAACATCCGCGCAGGGCAACCCTGCGCGGTGGGAATTCGCGACCGCGCCGCTTCCACAACCCGCGCGCGCTTCCGGCTGGAAACACGCGGGCCCGCCGCTCACGTTTCCCACCAATGAAAATCCGTCATCCTCGGTTTACGTTTCTCATCCTCGCCGCCGTGTTCGCCGTCGCGCCGCTCCGCGCCGACGAGGGCATGTGGCTCTACACCGCGCCGCCGCGCGATCAGTTGAAGAAGAAATACGGTTTCGAACTCACCCACGCCTGGCTCGCGCATCTCATGCAGTCCTCAGTGCGCTTCAACAGCGGCGGCTCGGGCTCCTTCGTCAGCGGCGACGGCCTCGTCATCACCAACCACCACGTCGGCCTCGACGACTTGCAGAAACTCAGCTCCGCGCAGCACGACTACGTGCGCGACGGTTTCCACGCCAAGTCGCTCGCCGAGGAGGTCAAGTGCGTCGACCTCGAGATCAACGCCCTCCAGTCGATCGAGGACGTCACCGCGCGCGTCAACGCCGCCGTCCCGGCCGGCGCCGCGCCCGAGGCCGCAGTGCTCGCGCGCCGGAAAATCACGGCCGAAATCGAAAAGGAATCGCTCGAGAAAACCGGCCTGCGCAGCGACGTCGTCACGCTGTTTCAGGGCGGCGCCTACCATCTCTACCGCTACAAGCGCTACACGGACATCCGCCTGGTGTTCGCCCCCGAGGACTCGATCGCGGCGTTTGGCGGTGACCCGGATAATTTCGAATTTCCCCGCTACGATCTCGATGTGTGTTTCTTCCGCATCTACGAAAACGGCCAACCCCTGAAGACCGCGCACTTTCTCAAGTGGTCCGCCCAAGGCGCGAGCGACGGCGACCTCGTGTTTGTCTCCGGCCACCCCGGCACCACGCGCCGACTGCTCACGATTGCCGAACTCGAATACATCCGCGACCAGCAGGTCCCCAACGCCCTCAGTCTGCTCAAGCAAACCGAGGTGCTGCTCGCCGCCTGGGGCTCGCGCTCCGAGGAAAACGCGCGTCGCGTGAAGGACGAACTCGACATCTCCGTGCGCAACTCGCGCAAGGTCTACGACGGTCGCATCGCCGCGCTCCAGGACCCGGAGTTTTTCGGTGCGAAGGTCGCGGCGGAAACCACGTTCAGGAAACAGCTCGCCGACCGCCCCGACGGACGGGAGGCGCTCGCCGCCTATGATCGCATCGCGGCGGCGCAGGCCGTCATCGCCGGCGTTGCGCCGCGCCTGCGGCTGCTCGAAAACGGCGCCGGCTTCACCTCCGATTCGTTCGGCCTCGCCCGCTCGCTGCTGCGCGCCGGCGACGAACACCCCAAGCCCAATGGCGAACGCCTCCGCGAGTTCACCGACGCCCGCCGCCCGTCCTTCGAGCAAGCGCTCTTCTCCGACAAACCGATCTACACGGACCTCGAAATCGTGAAGCTCGCGGATGCGCTCACGTCGCTCACCGCCCAACTCGGCGCCCGCGATCCGCTCGTGCAAAAGGTGCTTGCCGGCAAATCCCCCCGCCAGCGCGCCGCCGAATTGATC
>JBEANZ010000760.1:0-3571 GCA_041165185.1 Verrucomicrobiota bacterium
TGCCTCGATCGTCAGACGAAGGGCTCCTACCTCCTCGACGGAATCGAAATCGACAAACTCGACCGCAACGAACTCGCCGATCTCCGTAACCAAAAACTTGGTTTCGTCTTTCAAGGTTTCAATCTCCTCGCCCGCACCACCGCGCTCGAGAACGTCGAGTTGCCCATGCTCTACGGCCGCCACCGCAAGCTCTCCTCCCGCGAGATCCGCGAGCGCGCGCTGCACTGCCTCAACATCGTCGGACTCTCCAACCGCGCCGACCACATGCCCAACCAGCTCTCCGGCGGGCAGCAGCAACGCGTCGCCATCGCCCGCGGCCTCGTCAACCAACCCCAGGTCCTCCTCGCCGACGAACCCACCGGCAATCTCGACTCGAAAACCTCCATCGAGGTCATGGGTGTTTTCCAAAAACTCAACGAGGAGGGCATCACCATCGTGATGGTCACGCACGAGCTCGACATCGCGCACTATTGTAAGCGCAACCTCATCCTCCGCGACGGCGTGGTCGTCCGCGACGAGGCCGTGCAAAACCGCAGCATCGCCGCCACCGAACTCTCCAAGCTCAAGTCCGCCGAGACCGCCGCCAAGCTCCTCGCCACCCCCGCGGCCTGATCGCGTTCCCGCTTTCCGCATCCGGGTTTTCGGTTTCGAAATCCAGCTCCCGACTCCCCGCCGCGCCCGGCCGCCCCAATCGAAACTCGAGAATCCAAAATCGAAAATTCCCATGCGTTTCTCCGTCATCTTCCTCGTCGCCCTCCGCGCCCTCCGGCGCAACACCATGCGCTCCATCCTCACGGCGCTCGGCATCATCATCGGCATCGGCGCCGTCATCGCCATCGTCAGCATGGGCAACGGCACCAAGGCCAAGGTCGAGGCGCAGGTCGCCGCTCTCGGGCAAAACATCATCACGGTTTACCCGGGCAGCTTTAGCTCCGGCGGCATGAGAGGCGGCTTCGGCAGCTCGGTCACCCTCACCGTCGAGGACGCCGAGGCCATCGCCGCCGAGGTCAAGGACATCGACGGCGTGAGCCCCGAGGTGCGCGACCGCAACCAGGTCCTCGCCAACGGCCTCAACTGGAGCACCAACATCAACGGCGAGTCCCCCGACTACCCCTACATCAAGAACTGGAACATCGTGCAGGGCGCGATGTTCACCGACCAGGACGTCAAGTCCCTCGCGAAGGTCGCCGTCATCGGCAAAACCGTCGTCGATCAACTCTTCCCCAACGAGGACCCGATCGGGCAGACGTTGCGCATCCGCAACCTCCCCTTCCGCGTCGTCGGCGTCCTCGACGTGAAGGGCTTCAGCCTTTTCGGCTCCGACCAGGACGACGTCGTCATCATCCCCTACACCTCGCACATGAAACGCGTCTCGCGGCGCGCCAACATCTCCCAAATCCTCGTGCAAGGCAGCTCGCCCGACAAACTCGACGTCGTGAAGTCCCGGATCGAGGACCTCCTCACGCAGCGCCGCAAAGGCCGCGAGCCTGACTTCACCGTCCGCACCCAGGAGGAAATCGCCGCCACCGCCACCGAGACCACCAAGGCCATGACCGTCCTCCTCTCCTGCATCGCCTTCGTCTCGCTCGCCGTCGGCGGTATCGGCGTGATGAACATCATGCTGGTCTCCGTCACCGAACGCACCCGCGAGATCGGCATCCGCCTCGCCATCGGCGCCCACGGCCGCGACGTGCTCACGCAGTTTCTCATCGAGGCCGTCCTGCTGAGTTTGCTCGGTGGCATCCTCGGCATCATCTGCGGCCTCGGTGCCTCCGAACTCGGCTCGATCTACATGGGCTTCCCCACGCTCATCGCCCCGTGGTCCATCCTGCTCGCCGTCGGCGTAAGCACGTTCATCGGCGTCGTCTTCGGATTTTTTCCCGCGCTCAAAGCCGCCAAACTCGACCCGATCGACGCCCTGCGCTACGAGTGAGCCGCGCGCGTCGCGCCTTGAGTGGCACGGGCGTCCCGCCCGTGGACGAGCCGGGCCGCAGGCCCGTTCGTCTCCGAGCCCATGGGCGAGACGCCCATGCCACGCGAACCCGCCGACTTCGCCTCCGGTCGCGCACCGCGCCTCCGTCGCGCCCTTTTCCCCTCGACGCCCCGCGCGAATTCCCGGTGCCTGTCTCCCACCCCATGCGCCTCCGCTCCCTCGCCGCGTTTGCCTCGTTCGCGTTCGCCGCACTCACCACGTCCGCCGCCGATCCGCTCGACAACGCCATCGCGCTCTACACGGCGAAGCGCTACCCCGAAGCCCGCGTCGCCCTCGAAAAAATCACCGCCGCCGATCCGCGCAACGCCGCCGCCTGCTACTACCTCGGCATGACTCTCCGCGCGCGCGCCGACACCGCCGCCCTCGACGACGCCCTCCCGTGGCTCGAAAAAGCCGCCACCCTCGCGCCCGCCAACGCCACCTACCTCGCCGACTTCGGCGGCACCTCCCTCCAATACGCCAGCAAACACACGTCGCTCAGCGCCGCGACGAAGGGTCGCGACGCGATGGAGCGAGCCCTCAAGCTCGACCCCGCCGACCTCGACACGCACCAAGGCCTCTTCGAGTTCTACGTGCAAGCCCCCTGGCCGCTCGGCAACAGCGCCAAGGCCACCGCGCACCTCGACGAAATCCGCCGCCGCGACCCCGCGCGCGCCACCGCGCTCAGCGTCCGCCTCAAAACCGACGCCAAGGATTTCGCCGCCGCCTTCAAACTCTGCGAAGACCTCCTCGCGAAAAACCCCGACGACTACATCGCGCTCTACCAATACGGCCGCACCGCCGCCATCAGCGGCCAAAATATCCCGCGTGCGCTCGCCGGCCTCCAGCGCGCCCTCACGCTCCCGCCCCCGAGCCCCGCCGCCCCCGCGCCCAGCAACATCTGGAACCGCATCGGCAACCTGCACGAAAAACTCGCCCACCCCGCCGAAGCCCGCGCCGCCTACGAAACCGCCCTGAAGCTCGACCCCGCCAACCACCAAGCCGCCACCGCGCTCACCCGCCTCAAGTAGCGCCCGGTCTCCGACCGGTGTTTTTCCGCGCCCGCCGCGCCCTGCTCCATCCAAGCCGACAAGGCACTTGGCCCGCGGAGAACGCGGAGCAAAGTAACACCACCGCCTTTTGATAATTCGGCTCAATCCACGCCTGAAAGATTGGCCCGAATTCAACAGCCAGTGGTTAGAGGCGGTATCATCGCCGCCAGAAATCTCTGCGCCTCATCCCGTCTCTGCGGTGTAAATTCCGGCGGCTCCAGCGCCCCGCACCGTCGCCCAAGCGGGCCGGACGGGCCAATCCCCTTGCACCGTAGGGCCGGGAGGAGGCGCAGAGCAGCGCCACCGGCGCCTGATGTTCAGGATTTCCCACCGCGCATGTGGGTCGGGGGTTTTCCCCGCAATGATGGGCGATCTGACGTTACCATCGCCGTGGCTGACGCAGGGGAAAATCTACCGGCCGGACGAGTCACCGTGGGAAAATAAATCCGGGTTCCCTCCTCCGCGATCTCCGCGTTTCAATCGCTGCCCCTCCGTCTCAGTCGATCTGCGGCCCCCTGAATCTGCGGGAATCCCCTCCCTGTTCCTT
>JBEANZ010000761.1:0-5919 GCA_041165185.1 Verrucomicrobiota bacterium
ACTGGCCGCCGCCGCCGTTGCGCTGCCAGTCGCGGGCGGAGACGTCGTTGGCGCAGGTGTAGCCGAGGACGAAGTCGAGGGCGTTGGCGCGGGTGGCGTTCTTGCAACGCTTCCCGATGACGACGGCGAGCTCGCACTCGTAGTCGACGGAGGTGCTGGGGAGTTTCGTGGGGAGCTCGATGGGGTCGCCGGGGTTTTGCGCGGCGGCGGGGTTTTTCACGAAGAGCACCGGGTGCGGGGGCATGGGGATGTTGCTCTCGGCGGCGTGGCGTTTGTAGTTGAGGCCGATGCAGGGGAGAAACACCGGCGCGACGGGCGCGAGGATTTTGCCGGGCGTGACGACGCGGTCGGTGACGCGGAAGTCGCCGAAGATATCGCCGGCGATTTCGCGGGCGGAGCCGTCGGCTTGGAGCGCGGCGTAAGCGGGCCCGGCGGGAGTGAGGTGGCGGAGGATTTTCATTTGGTTTTCGGGGAAATGACATCGCGCCCGCGCAGGCCGAAGTGCGGCGCGGCGGCGAGCAGGTGGCGGTCGTGGCTGTAGATTTCCTTGAGCCCGGCGTCGGCGGCGCAGGCGAGGTGGAGCGCGTCGGCGGCGCGGAGGAAGATGGCGGGCGGGCAACTTGCGACGAGTTCTCCCGCCCGGCGGATCAAGGCCAAATCGATTGGGAGCCACGCGAGGTGGCCGATCGTCTCGTCGCTTTCAAGGCGTTGCACCAGGGTGGCGAGATCGCGGGCTGAGAGGTGGCCCTCGCGTTGGTGACGCTTGAAGGAGGCGATTAATTCCAGTCGGCCGTGCTGACAGCAGACGAAGCCCCTCTGTCCGGTCATCCACGCAACCACTTCCGCCGAGCCCGTCTCAGCGGTGTAAATCTTGGTGAGATACGACGTGCCGAGGTAGATCACCGGCCGTCGCGATCCTCGGAGATGTAGATCGTCGAGTCCACGGGCACGCGCGGCATGGTTGACAGATCGCGGCCGGGGAAAACCGGACGGGAGCCATTGGCGGCGGCCTCTTTCACTGTCGCGGCTGGGGTGGCCTTGCGGTTGGTGACGCGAATCGGGCCCGACCTCGTGGCGCGCACCCAGCGACCAGTCTCGGCGTGGCGCTGGGTAATCAAGCTCGTTTTCACGGCGGCCACGGTGTCACCGGTTACATCTCGGTCAAGGCGGTTTGCGCGCGGAGCCGGATTGCGGGTGGCGCGTGGAAGGCCGGATGAGGGAGCACTTGCCGCGCCTCGGCAAGGCCGCTCAGTCTCCGACATCGCCATGCCCCGCCCGCCCCATCCCGTCGCCACCCGTGCTGAAATCGAAAACGTCCTCCGCTGCGGCGCGCCGCGCGCGGTGCCGGTGTTTCTCCCCGCGATCTACGAGCACAAGGCGTGGTTCATCGGGAGCACGCCTTCCGCGATCTCGCGCGATGGCGAACTGCTCGCGCGCGCGATGCTCGCGGAGTTCGCCGCCGTCGGGCCCGACGCGCTCGTCGTGGGCGTGGACGTTTACAACCTCGAGGCGGAGGCGGCGGGCTGCACGGTGTCGTTCTACGAGGGCGACGACACGAGCATCCCCGGCATCAAGCCCGGGGATCACATCATCCACGTCGGCGACGATCTAAGCGCGGCGCGCGTGCCGAATCCCCTGCGCGACGGTCGCATGCCGGTGAACCTCGCCGCCGCGCGCCTCGTGCGCCGCGAGCTCGGCGGCGATTTTTGGATCCGCGGCGCGATCTCGGGGCCGTTCTCGCTGGCGATCAGTTTGGCGGGGGCGGAGGCGGTGTTTCTCGCGTGCCTCGACGAGCCGGAGTGGGTGCGGCAACTGCTCGCCTACACGGGGCGCATCATCACGGAGTTTGCCAAGGGCTACATCGACGCGGGCGTGGAGCTGATCGTGTTTGATTCGCAGGCGTCGCCGGAGCTGCTCTCGCCGGCGATGTATGAGGAGTTCGTCCTGCCGATCACGCAGGAGGTCGCGGCGTGGGCGACGGCGCAGGGCGTGCGGGATGTGCCGCTCATCATCGGCGGCAACACCACGCCGATCGCGGAGCTGCTCGCGCGGACGGGGTGCAACAACCTGCTCTGCGATTTCACGGGCGACTTCGACGAGTGGGCGGCGGTGGCGGGCGGCGCGAACAAATCCCTCCGGCGCAATCTCTCGCCGCGCCTGATCGAGAAATCGACGCCCGACGAGATCTACGCCGCCGCCCGCGCCCACGTGGCGCGCGGGAAAAACGTCCCCGGCTTCATCATGGGCACGGCGGTGATCCCGTTCGGCACGCCGACGGAAAACGTGCTCGCGGTGAAGCGTGCGTGCCTCGACGCGGCGCGGGCGTGAGGGGCGGGGCGAAACGCAGCGCCCCGATCACGGCGTGGATGCTCCCGCCACGCCGCTACGGAATTTCCGGGTCGTGGCCGGCGGGGTGCTCCGGGTTGTCTCGCGCGGAGCGAATATCCCAGATCAGCCCGAGCGCCTGGAGGCCGAGAAGGAACCAGTGGATCGGGTCGACCTCCCACCAACGGATGCCGCGGTTGGAGCGACTTGGGAACTCGTGGTGGTTGGCGTGCCAGTTTTCGCCGAGCTGGAGGGGCAGCGCCCACCAGACGTTGCCGGCGTGGCAGTCGGATTTTCCAACGGCCCGGGAACCAAAAATGTGGCTGAGCGAGTTGATGGTGGCGGTGCAGTGAAACGCCGTGGTGTGCGGTAGCAGCCAGCCAAACACCAGACCGGGCCAGCCGGCGAGGCCCGTCCAGGCCGCGATGTAGGCCAGGCCGACGAGGCCCTCGTAGCGTTGGATCCCTACTACCTCGGGGAAGCGCATGAAATCGCGGACCAGTGTGGCGTCCCGCGCCGTGTCCCAAGTGCGGATGTCCCCGATCCAGCCGACGTGGGCGTGCAGCACGGCCCGCCACGACAACGGCCGCGGCGAATGGAGATCGTCCTCCTGATCGCAGTGCCGGTGATGAGGGCGGTGCCACGCGGCCCAGACCAGCGGCCCGCCCTGCATCGTGCAGGCGCTCCACCCCGCGAGCACGGCCTGAAACGGCCGGCTCGTGGCAAACGAGCGGTGCGAAAAATAGCGGTGCGAACAGACGCTCATCCCGACGTAGAGAAACACGTGGGAACCCAGCCACATCAGGACGTGTTTCGGCGACCACGGCATGACGGCGGCGGCGACGATCGAGCCGAGGAAAAACAGGATCGCCCCGCCGATGGCGGCGCTCGGCCCCATGCGCGTGAGCGCGGCGACGGGTTGATCGGACGGTTGACGGGTTCCGCCGAGGCGGGATTTCGGCGATGCGACGGACGACGCGGATCGCTCCCCGTTGGTGCTCACTTTCGGAACGCCGCGTCGGCTGCGTTGCCGCCGGCGAGGATGTAGGCGAGGAGGTCTTTCATTTCCTCGGGGTTCAGCGCGTCGAGCAGGCCGGGCGGCATCATCGAGAGCGGATAGGGCGCGCGCGACTTCACGTCGGCTTTCAACACGCGCGTCGTTTGCTCGGGGAGAAACGGGTTGGTGAACACGTTGAAGCCGGTCTCGTCCTCGCTCACGACGCGGCCCGCGACGAGGTCGCCGTTTTTCAAGGTGAGCTGTTCGCTGCCGTATTGGTCGCTGATGACCTTTGAGGGCTCGATGATGTTTTCGAGGAGATCGCGCAGGCTGTAGCGGCCGCCGGCGCCCGAGAGATCGGGGCCGATGTTGCCGCCGTCGGCGCCGAGGCGGTGGCACGCGATGCACGCGGTGGCGGCGATCATCCCGCGGCCTTGCGCGAAATTGCGGCCGGTGGGCTTCGCGTTGCCGAGGAGCGCGATGGCGCTGTCGACGGTGTATTTCTGGCCGGGGCCTTTCGGGGTCATCGTCGCGGCGGAGAAGCGCGGGGCGCGCGGTTGGGAGAGTTCGGAGAGCGCGGAGCGCTCGGCGGGATCGGTGACGTTGGCGAGGGCCTCGCTGCGGATGTTGAGGAGGAAGCCGTTGAAACTCGCGCCGCCTTTCCAGTCGTGCGTGCGCGGGAACCACGAGAAAAACTCGCGGTGCAGCGCGGGCGTCCAGCCGGCGGTCGCGTGGCGCAGCGTGTAGGCGAGGGCGATCTGCTGGCGGTCGGAGCGGTGGGCGGAGGTGTTGTTCACGACCTTGCCGTAGTTGTCGTTGCGGGCGAGGAGGCTCGGGCCGCCGAATTCTTCGGGGGTGCGCACGACGGGCTCGGCGACCTTGAGGAGCGGCACGGCTTTCGCGACGGCGGCGGGCGAATCGAGGAAGACGAGCAACGCGAGCAGCTCGCGGTTCACGAGGGCGTCGGCGTGTGGGAAGTGCGGATCGAGTTTGGCGGCGAGTTTGGCGCAGGTGGCGGCGTCGGGCTTGCCCATGCGGGCGAACGCGAGCTGCCACGCGCGGAGCAGCGGTTGGCGGAGCGCGGCGGGCTGCGCGGCGAAGTCGAGTTTCGCGAGGGCGTCGAGCAGGCGGGGCTGGAGATATTTTTCGCCGACGCGCGCGAGGGCGATGAGCGCCTCGATGGCGGCCTGGGGATTTTTCTCGGCGAGCGCGCGGTCGGCCCAGTTGGCGGGATGCTGGCGCTCGATCGCGGCGCGCGCGGCGAAGCGCACGAAGCGATCCGCGCTCGCGAGGTGCGGCCACGCGATCTCGATCGCCTCGGGGCCGGTGCCCTCGGCGTGGAGGGTTTCGAGTTTGCGGCGCGTGAGGGCTTCGGCGGTGAGCGCGGCGGGTTTGGCGGGCGCGGTGCTGTCGGTGCCGGTGTAGGTCACGCGGTAGAGCGCGGCCTGCGTGCGGCGACCGCCGACGGCGAAATACATCGCGCCGTCGCGGGGATTCACGACGAGGTCGGTGAGCGGGAGGGGTTTGCCGGCGATGAATTCCTCGCGCTCGCCGCGGAAGGTCGCGCCGTCGGGCGTCAGGTGAATCGCGTAGAGGGTGCCGTAGGTCCAGTCGGCGGCGTAGAGGGCGGTCTGGTATTTCGCGGGGAATTTCGCGCCGGTGCCGAAGACGGTGCCGGTGGGGCAGCCGGGGCCGATGTCATGCACGGCGGGCAGGGAGTCGGCGTAGTAGTCGGGCCAGCGGCCGGCGCCGGAGCGCCAGCCGTAGTCGCCGGCGTCGACGACGTGGTTGATGCGCGTGGGCATATACCAGGGCATGCCCTGGTCCCACTCCATGTCGGAGTCGTAGGTGAAGAGCTCGCCGTTTTGATCGAAGGCGATGTCGAAGTGGTTGCGAAAACCGAGGGCGAAAAGCTCCATAGTCTTGCCGTCGCGATCGGTGCGGCCGACGTAGCCGCCGGGGGAGAATTTGTTTTTCGCGTGGCCGCGGGCGTCCCACATGCGCGGGAGGAGGTGGTCCTCGTCCCAGCGGACGGCGCGGGATTTTTCCATGCGCGCGGGGAGGTCGGTGTGGTTGCCGTTGGCAAAATAGATCGACTGGCCGTCGGGCGAGAGCACGAGCGAATGGGGGCCGTGTTCGCCACTGCCCTTCATGGGGCGGAGGTATTCGAACTTGTCGAACTGGTCGTCGCCGTCGGTGTCGCGCAGGCGCCAGAGGCCCTGTTTGCCGGCGACTTCGTCGACCATGACGTAGAGCGAATCAAAGGCGTAGAGCAGGCCGTGCGCGCCGAGGGAGGCGGCGTTGCGGTCGGCGTTTTTCGCGTTCTTCGGCGCGGCGGGCGGCTCGAAACCGGGCGGCAGCGCGACGGCGGGGAGTTGCGCGGCGAGGCGCTCGACCTTGGTGCCGGCGGTGGTGCCGACGGGCGGCAACGTGAGACGGTAGAGCGCGCCGTATTGATCCGCGGCGGTGAGGCGGCCCTTCGGATCAAACGCGAGGCTGACCCACGAGCCCTGATCTTCTTTTGGGACGGTGTAGAGCAGTTCGACCTTGAAACCGGGCGCGACCGCCAGCGCGGACGGATCGGTGGCGTCGGTGAG
>JBEANZ010000762.1:0-6950 GCA_041165185.1 Verrucomicrobiota bacterium
GGTTGAGGCCGAGACGGCGGATCACGTCGTAGGAGAAACCGGTGTCGGGCTGCGTCGAGGTGGAGTCGCGGCGCGCGCGGTAGCGCCAGTCGTAGGCGAGGTTGACGCCGGGCTCGTTGCGGAGCTGGTGGCCCCAGCCGTCGGCGCGGGCGATGTGGAGAAAATCATGGACGCCGTTTTGGATTTGGCGGCCGAGCGCCATCGGGCCGATGACGCCGAGCTGGAGCTCGATCGCTTGGAAGAGGTCGTCCTGCTGGCGTTGAAACGCGATCCCGCCGTAGAGCCAGGCGGCGTAGGGGCGGTCGTTCGGTTGCGGGGCGGTGGTGTGGATCTCGGTGGGGGTGTAGATGTTTTGGCCGAGGGAGTAGGAGAGTTTGTGGTCCACCTTTTCGTGGGAGACGTCGTAGGGCTCGAAGCGGCGGAGGGAGCGGCCGAGGGCGTCGAGGGCGTGGGCGACGCCGGATTTCTGCGGGGCGGGCTGGGTGACGGTGAGTTTGGCGCCGTTGGTGTAGTGGCGGTCGGTGCCGGCAAAGTAGCGGTCGTTTTCGGAGTAGAGGGTGACGGGGTGATGGGCGCAGCCGGCGAGCAGGGCGAAGGCGACGAGCGTCGTGAACGCGAGGGCGGCGGGGGCGGGGAAACGAGGCGGGGCACCGCGTCCCCGACTGGGAGCGGCGCTCACGGGGTGGTTTCCCAGCGCCCGTAGATGCCGCAGGGGAGGACCTTGCCGTCGCGTTGGATCGGGAGGCCGACTTCGCCGGCGGTGATCGCGCCGGGGTGGGCGGGGAGGAGTTCGGCGAGGAGGTTGGCGACGACCGTCGGCGAGAGGCGGGCGGTGTAGGCGTTGATGAGAAAAAAGAGCGGGGCGTCGCTCAGCAGCGCGCGGCATTCGGTGAGGAGCGGCCAGAGATCGTCCTCGAGTTTCCACATCTCGCCGGTCGCGCCGCGGCCGTAGGTGGGCGGGTCCATGATGATGGCGTCGTATTTTTTTCCGCGCTTGAGCTCGCGGCGGGCGAATTTGAGGCAGTCGTCGACGAGGTAGCGGATGGGGGCGGCGGCGAGGCCGCTGAGGGCGGCGTTGTCGCGGCACCATTTGACCATGCCCTCGGCGGCGTCGACATGCGTGACGCTCGCGCCGGCCTGCGCGGCGGCGACCGTCGCGGCGCCGGTGTAGCCGAAGAGGTTGAGGACGGAGACGGCGCGGCCGGTTTTTTTCGCGGCAGCGATTTTGGCGGAGAACCAGTCCCAGTTCACCGCCTGCTCGGGGAAGAGGCCCGTGTGCTTGAAGGAGGTCGGGCGAATCTTGAACGTGAGGCCGAGGGGCGCGTAGGCGATTGGCCACGAATCGGGGAGCGGGCGGCGGTGTTCCCACTTGCCGCCGCCGGTCTCGCTGCGGTGGTAAAACGCATCCCAGTTTTCCCAACGCGCGCCCGGTGCCTGCGCGTGGCGCGGCCAGATGATCTGCGGGTCGGGGCGCACGAGCGTGAAGTCGCCCCAGCGTTCCTGTTTCATCCCGTCGCCGGCGTCGAGGAGCGCGTAGTCGCGCCAGCGGTCGGCGACGAGGAGAGCGGGGCGGTGGGCGGGGGCGGACATACGGTGGGAGTGGCGAGGTGCGGTGGGAGGCGAGCGAGTGCGCGGGGAGACCCCCGGTGTGGGCGCGAGCGAATGCCGCGCGCCGGGGCGTGTCGAGCCGCGCGTCGCGCTGCGTAACGCCCGCCCGGCGGCGCGCGGCGCGGGGCGTTGACTCGCCCTCGACGGGCGGTATCGAGGTGCCCCTTCACACCCATGTCTATGAATCGCAAATCCCTCCTCCGGGCGTCCCTCGCCCTCGTCGTCGCGGCCTGCGCCGCGCTGAAATTGTCCGCCGACGTCGTCGAGACGAAGAGCGGCGCCCGCATCGTCGGCAAAGTCACCAAGATCGACGGCGGCACGGTGTTTGTCGGCACCGACTACGCCGGCGACATAAAGGTCAAGCAGTCCGAGGTCGCCTCGATCACGACCGATGCCCCCGTGGCCATCCGCCTCGCGAGCGGCACGCGCATCGACGGCAAAGTCTCCGGCACCGCCGGCGCGGTTGCCGTCGCCAGCTCCGATGGCACCGTCAACACCACCATCGACAAGGTCGCCGCCTCCTGGGCCGCCGGCGGCAAGGACCCGCAACTCGTCGCCCTCGAACGCGGCTGGGCCTACGAGGCCACCGTCGACGTCTCCGGCAAGAAGGGCAACAAGAGCCAGCTTGGCACCGCGGCCGGCGTCCGCGCCACGCTGGCCGGCGTGAGCGACACCCTCGTCTTCTACACCGCCTATGATCGCCAGGTGACCAACGGCCTGAAGTCCGCCGACCAGTTCAAGGCCGGCGTGGACTACACGAGCAATTTCTCGGGCAAGAACTCCTGGTATCTCCGCAACGAAGGCGGCTTCGATCGCATCAAGGACATCCAGTTCTACGACGTCGCCGCGTTCGGTCTCGGCTACGATATGATCAAGGCCCCGAAGCAAACGCTCACGAGCCGCGTCGGTCTCTCGTTCCGCAACGAAAATTACAAGAACCCGCGGACCACCGACGTGAACGCGGCCGGTTTGGACTTCGGCCTCAACCACAGCTACAAGCTCGACGACGCCTCGCTCGTGAACCGCCTGACCTTCGTGCCCTCGTTCAACGATTTCGCCAACTTCCGCCTCACCCACGAGAGCTTCCTCGAGCTGCCCCTCGCGAACCCCTCCTGGAAACTCCGCTTCGGCATCAACAACGACTACAACAGCAAGCCCGGCAAAGGCGTCGAGAAGATGGACACCGGCTACTTCACGCGCCTCGTGTTGAACTGGAAGTAAGCGCCCGCGGCGCGCCGGATCGCGTGTGCCGCGAGCTCGCTCGCGCTCCTCCGTCATCCGCGCCTGCGAGCCGGCGGCCCACGCCGCCGAGCCGCGCCTCCGCCCATCGCCGGTCCGAAACCGGCGACGATCTCGACCGGAAAATCCTTCGCCCCCCCCACGGCCCGCTGTTCGCAGCGGGCCGTTTTTTTGCTTCCTCGCTATTTCCGATCGGTAGCGGCCGAGGATTGGGAGCCCCGAAGGGGCGAAAAGTTGAAAGCCCAGGGCAACGCCCTGGGAATCGGAGTGGAAAATGGTCTTCGCCCTGAAAGGGCGACACCCTCGTCGGGTTTCGCCCTTTCAGGGCTTGGCTTCTTTTGGGCCCTTTCCCAGGGCGTTGCCCTGGGCTCTCGACTTTCGCCCCTTCGGGGCTTCTGAAGGGGCGGCCTTCAACCCACTGGAAACAGCGAAGAACCGTTTTCATTTCCCGGTCTCCGTCGCCTCGAAATCGACGACGACCCGACACGGATCGCTATCGCCGCCGCATCGGCGGGCCTTCGACGAGTTCGACCGGCGGGCCGTGCAGAGCTTCGCGGAGGGCGGCCGCGTCGAGGTGCCAAATCAGGATCGAGTGGCCGACATCGTGCGGTGGCGGGCCCTTCTTGCGCAGCCACGCACAGAGCCGGGCCAACCGGAGCGCTTCGAAAATGCGGAACTCCTCCTTCCATTGCGCCGGCGACCACAGGCTCAACAACTCCCGACGCGCCGCCGAGTCGGCCGGGAGGCCCCACAGCGAGTCGAAATTATGCCGCCCGTCCCAGTAGTAGCGTTCGCTCTCCCGTGTCCACGGCCCGAAGTAGCTCGTGTAAACGCCCGCGAGGATCGATGCGCTGATCGCGTAGTAGCCCGGGCGCAGCGGCGCGACGACCGGGGCGTGAAACCAATTCGGATAACCCGGCAGCCGTTCTGCTTTGATGCCGTGGTAGCTGGGCTCGTCGGCGCCGAAATACGCGAGAAACACGGGCTCCTTTCCCGCGGGATTGTGTTGGGCGAGCCAGCGTTTCAACCCCGGCAAATCCTGGCCCCAGTCGAGCGAACTATCCACGAGCCGCCGGTAACCCTGCCCGGGCCCGCCCGCCTGTTCGCCGAAATAAGCGAGGTAGTGTGGCCGGACGGCAAGGGAGCTTTGCGCGAACCAGCCGAGCAGCCCCGCGACCACCAACCGCCCGGCGAGCGACGCCCACGCGAGCGCGGCGGCGCCGGCGAGCACGTAAACGGCGGGATAAATCGGCAGGATGTGGCGGTGGCCGATGTTCAGGTTCTGCACCAGCGCCAGCGCCAGATACGCGCCGATCAACGCCAGCCAAGGCGCGAGCGCGTAGAGGGACGGCGCGGCGCGCGCGCTGCGCCGTTGGCGCCGCCGCCGCCACCGCACCACGCCCCACAACACGAGGGCCAACCCCAGCAACACGATCTGCGCGAGCGGCGTTTTCACCCAAATCGCGTAGGGAAAAAAACCGACGCGCCCGCCATAATGCCACGCGCCGTTCATGTAGGACCCCATCAGGTCGTCGTTCGCGAGCAGGGTCAGCACGCCGCGGAGGTAGCCTTCCGGCAACGCGTGGTGGGCGCGCAGCCAATCAAACGTCTTCACGACCGCCGGCCGCACCGGCTCCCGGTTCGGCGAACTCCAAAACCCCGCCGTGGCATCGGCCGTCGGCGGCAGCGCCGCATACCTAAACCCATAGCCCGCCCACAACGCCGCCCACGCCGCCAGCACGTGGGCCAGACCCAGCGCCGCAAACACCCCGAGCTGCGCCCACCGCCCGCCGAGCACCCGGCTCCGCGCGCCCCACCGCACGCGCAGCGGCCGCCCGCCGCCGAGCTTTACCACGATCAGGATCGCCGTGATCGGCAGCAGCGCGAGGGCGGACAGTTTCGCGAGCACGGCGCCACCGACGGCGAGGAAACTGAGGCCGAGCCGGCGCCACGTCACCTCGTGCAACAGCCCCCAAACGCACCCCGTCGCCACGAACAGAAACAGCGCGATCGAGAGGTCCGTCGACACGATGGACCCAAACGCGAGCATGTTCGGGCTAAAGCAAAACAGCCCGAGCGAGATCAACCCGCCGACGGCGCCGAACTGGCGCCGGGCGACCACAAACACCGCCAGCCCAAGCGCCACACCGAGGAGGACGACCATCGCGCGAGTTTGCCGCAGTATCGACTCGGGCCGGTTACCCGTTTGGAAAAAAAACGAGTAGGCCGTCGCGTAGGCGTTGCCCGCGCGCCATCCGGGGAGCGCGGCGCCGTCGAATTTCGGCCGCGTCACCAACAGCGGGAGCGTGGCCCACCGGCGGATGAAGTCGCCGTTCCCGCCCTCCATGCGGTAATCCGAGTGGAGCCAAATATTGTAGCCGGCGGCGATTTGCGCGCCCTCGTCGACCGTGAGCCCCTTCTCCCACGACGCCGAGTAGGACATCGCCGCATAAGCGGCGAGCAGCAGCGTGACGGCGAGGGCCACCCAGCGGGGCGACGACGCGAGCGGAGCTGCGGACCTTCGGGCGGGCGTGGGATAGGGGTGCGCGAGGTGGTTCACGGCCGGCGGACTGTGGTGGGGCTACAGGACCGAATCTTTGGGCGTCGCGGCGCACGCCAAGGCGAGGCCCCTGACATTTTTGTCAGACGGCGCCCGAGCGGGCCTGCGCTTTTGGCAGCGCTAACGCGGGGGCAGATACCGCGCCGCGAACCGTTTCAGCCGATGGCCCGACATGCGGAGGTGGCAGCGCCGCCGCAAGAATCCGTAGTCTAGGAACGCCGAAAACGCCTTCACCTCCACCTCGACCTCCGCCAGCGTGGTGCGGCGGCCACAGTGGCTCAGCAACGCCCGGTCCACGGCGAAAAGATCGGCCCGGAAACCCATCAGCCGCGCCACTGGCCACGCATGGGGATGGAGGCTCGTCCAAAAAGCCCGCCGCAAGAAAGTCTCCCGCGAGCAGTGGTGGACCCGGCAAAACGCGTGCTCCAGCGATTCCCCTTCCGCGGGCGGCGCATCAATCGCGCGGCCGGGCACGGAGGCCGCTGCCGGCGACCGGACGGACTGCGCGGATGGGACGGGGATGTTCATGGATCGAGCGGCCCGGCGACTGTCCCCGACGCGAGATTTCGGACAACGCCCGCGCCCTGACATTTTTGTCAGGTGCGAATTCTCGGTGGGCACCACCGCCCGCCCTTCCCGCCGGAGCGCGACACGCTTCAGGCCTTCGGCAACGTGAGCCGAAATCGGCTGCCCTTCCCTTCGGCGGGCTCGTAGTCCAACGCGCCGCCAAGCAGCCGCGCGTAGGCCTTGGTCAACGAAAGCCCGAGCCCGAATCCGCCCCGCGCCCGTCCGCGCGACGTGTCCGGGCGGTAAAACCGCTCGGCCAGATGGGCGCGGTGCTCCGGGGAAATTCCCGGGCCCTGGTCCGCGACCGTCACCGTGCAGGCGTCGCCCTCTTCGCGCACGGACACCGTTACCGTCGCGCCGTCCGGACTGTATTTCAGGGCGTTGTCGATCAGGTTTTGGAGCGCCTGACGGAACAACACCGCATCCGTCGAGACGGAGCACGGCGTGAGATCGAGCGCGATGGACTGGTTTCGGAATTCGGCCAGCACGTTCAACTCGCCCACGCACCCGGCGACGAGCCGATCGAGTGGCAACGGCGCGCGCTCCACCCGCGGTGCGCCGCCCTCGGCCGTGGCCAATTCCAACAACCGCTCCACGAGCAACTGCAGCCGCTGCGCCTCCTCCAACATGCTGCCGATGATCTCCCGGTAGTCCTCGGCCGACCGGGCGCCGCGCAGCCCGACCTCGCCCACGCTGCGCAACGTCGTGAGCGGCGTGCGCAACTCGTGCGACGCGTCCGCCACAAACCGATCCAGCGCCACGAACGAGGCCTGGAGCCGGTCGAGCGTGACGTTGAACACCCCGGCGATGCGCCCCAGCTCGTCATGCGGATTCGGCACCGGCAACCGCCGCCCGAGCTCGTGCGCCGAGATTTGTTCAGCGGCGGCGGCCATCGCGTCCAACGGCTCCAGCCAACGCCGCGTCACCACGTAGCCGCCGAACACGAGCAACGCCACCACCGTCGGGAGCGCGATCG
>JBEANZ010000763.1:0-21989 GCA_041165185.1 Verrucomicrobiota bacterium
GCCCAGAGCCGAGAGCTGAGAGTCGAGAGCTAAGGGCAAAACCAAACCGTGAAAATCCCTATCAGCCATCGCCCGCGCAGTTCAGCTCCGTGGCTCGGGCTCTCAGCTCTCAGCTCTCAACTCTCAGCTAAATTTTTCCGCCTGACATGACTGCTCCCGCCCCGCGCCGCCCCGAACTCCTCGCCCCCGCCGGCGACTGGGACTGCGTGCGCGCCGCCGTCGAAAACGGCGCCGACGCCATCTACTTCGGCCTCGAGCGTTTCAACGCCCGCATGCGCGCGAAAAATTTCACGCAGGCCGATCTGCCGGCGCTGATGGCGTTTCTCCACCGCCGCGGCGTGAAAGGCTACGTCACCTTCAACACCCTCGTCTTCGCCAACGAGCTCGCCGCCGCCGCGGACTACGCGCGCAGCATCATCGCCGCCGGCGCCGACGCCGCGATCGTGCAGGACATCGGCGTCTGCCGCCTCATCCGCGCGCTCTCGCCGGATTTCCCCATCCACTGCTCCACGCAAATGACGATCACGAGCGCCGCCGGCGTGGCGTTCGCCCGCGAACTCGGCGCCCAACTCGTCGTCCTCGCCCGCGAGAACTCGATCCCCGAAATCGAGAAAATCAACGCCGCGCAAAACTCACTATCGCCGCCTTCGTCTGCTTCCGACTCTCAGCTCTCAGCTCTTCGCTCTCAGCTTCCCCTCCCCCTGGAAGTCTTCGTTCACGGCGCCCTCTGCGTCGCCTACTCCGGCCAATGCCTCACGAGCGAATCGCTCGGCGGCCGCTCCGCGAACCGCGGCGAATGCGCCCAAGCCTGCCGCCTCCCCTACGACCTCATCTCCGACGGCGTGCAAGTTCCCCTCGGCGACAAACGCTACCTGCTCAGCCCGCAAGACCTCGCCGGCCTCGACGTCCTCCCCGACCTCGTGCGCGCGGGGGTCGCCTCGCTGAAAATCGAAGGCCGCCTGAAATCCCCCGAATACGTCGCGAGCATCACGCGCGTTTACCGCTCGGCGCTGGATAATCTCTGCGGCGCCGCGAACGCGAAGGGACAAGCTGAGAGCGTAGAACGAAAAGCTGAGAGCCCAGAGCCTAGGGCTGAGAGCCAGCAAAAAACCAACGCGCGCCCGTCCGCCCCTCCTGCTCTCAGCTCTCAGCTCTCCGCTCTCAGCCCCTCCCCTTCCGCGCTCAACTCGCCCGCGTCCGCCGCCGATCCCCGTTACGAGCTTCAGATGGCCTTCTCCCGCGGCCTCTACACCGGCTGGTTCCGCGGCATCGACAACCAGGCGCTTGCGCACGGTCGCTTCGGCACCAAGCGCGGCGTCTTCCTCGGCGAAATCACGCGCGTCCAAGGCGAGACCGTCTCGCTCGTGCTCGCCGCCCCGCTGAAGCCCGGCGACGGCATCGTCTTCGACGCCGGCAATCCCGCCGAGCGCGAAGAAGGCGGCCGCGTTTACCAGATCGAGCTCCGCCCCGCCCCACGCTCGCCCCACCCGCCGCACTCCCGTTCGCCCCACTCCAAAGATCCGTCCGATCCGTCCGATCAACCCGATCCGTCCGATCCCACCGCCCCCACCGCCCCCGAAGCCACCCTCCGCTTTGGCGCCGGCGATCTCGACTGGCGCCGCATCCGCCCCGGCCAGCGCCTCTGGAAAACCAACGACCCCGCCCTCGACCGCGAACTCCGCGCCACCTTCGCCGGCGATCAACCCCGCTGCCAACGCCCCCTCGCCCTCGAAGTCCACGGCCGCGCCGGCACCCCGCTCACGCTCATCGCCGCCGACGGCCACGGCCACGTCGCCCAACTCGACTCCGCCCTCCCGCTCGCCCTCGCCGAGAAACAACCGCTCACCACCGCGCGCCTCCGCGAATCCCTCGGCCGCCTCGGCGGCACGCCCTTCCACCTCGGCGAACTCGCCAACCACCTCGATGGCGAAGTGATTCTCCCCGTCAGCGAACTCAACCGCCTCCGCCGCGAAGCCATCGCCACCCTCGAAAAACTCCGCACCGCCCCCCAACGCTGGACCCTCGCCGACACCCCCGCTCCCGCACTCACGCCCGTCCTTCCTTCCCCCTCCCACCTTACACCTTACCCCACTCCGGCGGCTCAGCCGCCGGAGCTCATCGCCGTCATCCGCCTCCTCGATCAACTCGCCCCCGCCTGGTCCGCCGGCGCGCGCACGATCTACTGCGAGTTCGAAAACCCAAAGCACTACCGCGAAGCCGTCACCCGCTTCCGCGCGCTCCAGAATTCCGCAATCGAAAATCGAGAATCCAAAATCGAAAATCCCAGCTCCATCTGGGTCGCCCCGCCCCGCATCTTCAAACCCGGCGAAGACTGGATCCTCCAGCAAGTCCGCTCCTGCGACGCCGACGGCTACCTCGTCCGCAACTACGATCACCTCGCCTTCTTCGCCGCCGACCGCAAACGCGGCGACTTCTCCCTCAACGTCGCCAACGGCCTCACCGCCGATTACTTCCTCCGCCGCTACGGCCTCGAACGCGTCACCGCCAGCTACGATCTCAACATCACGCAGCTCGAAGCCCTTCTGCAAAATGCCCCCGGCGCGTGGTTCGACATCACGGTGCACCAGCACATGCCGATGTTTCACATGGAGCACTGCGTGTTCTGCGCGTTCCTCTCCACCGGCAAGGACTACCGCGACTGCGGCCGCCCCTGCGACACCCACCGCGTCGCCCTCCGCGATCGCGTCGGTGCCGAGCTCCCGCTCAAGGCCGACGCCGGTTGCCGCAACACCGTCTTCAACAACCGCGCCCAAACCGGCGCCGAATACGTCGCCCGCCTCCTCGAACTCGGCGCGCGCAGCTTCCGCGTCGAGTTCGTCAACGAAAGCGCCGACGAGGTGACGCGCACGCTCACGCGCTACGGCCAGCTCCTGCGCGGCGAAATCACCGGCGCCGACCTCTGGCGCGAACTCAAGCTCCTCAACCAACTCGGCGTCACCCGCGGCCAAATGGACCGCGCCCCCCAACTCATCGCAAAGAAGTCGTGACCTTGACCCGTCCGCGCCGCCGCCCACGCTGCCGCCCATGAAATACCGCGTCACCCTCGTCGAATCCGAAGAAGGCTGGGCCGTCTGGTGCGACGAGCTGCCCGGCTGCTGCTCGCAAGGCACGACGCGCGAGGAGGCGCTCGAAAACATCCGCGACGCCATCGTCGAATACTTAGAGGTGCGCGAAGAATTGCGCGCCGACCCTCACGTTCGCTCCGTGCAACACGAGGAAGTGCTCGTCTGAGTCATGCCGCGGCTTCCGGGAATCGGCCAACGCGATGCCGTGCGCGTGCTCGAAAAGCGCGGATTTCGAATCGTCCGCCAAGGCAAGCACATCGTGATGGATGACGGCCATACGACCATCCTGATCCCCCGCCACACGACGATCAACGCGTTCACGATGGGCGACATCGCCAAGTCCGCCGGCCTCACCCCGGACCAGTTTCGCGCGTTGCTGTGACGGTCTGCTGCGGCAGCAGGAAAAAAAACTCCGCCCCGCGGCCCGGTTCGCTCGTGCAGCCGATGCTCCCGCCGTGGGCGACGACGATCTCCCGCGCGATCGCGAGGCCCAGGCCCGCGCCCGGCTTCTCCTGCGCCGGCACCCGGAAAAACCGCTCGAACACGCGCGCCCCGCTCTCCGCCGGAACGCCCGGCCCTTCGTCGCGCACACTGAAGCGCACGAAATCTTCCGCCGTCGCCTGCGCCCCGAGCGTAATCGTCGCGCCGGGCGGCGAGAATTTCGCCGCGTTCGTCAGCAGGTTCATGAACACGTGCCGCAGCCGCGTCGCGTCCACCGACAACACCGCGCCGCCCGCGCCGGGCGCGGCGTCGACCGCCAGTTTCAGGCCGGCCGCGCCGACGAGGCCCCGCGCCTCCGCGACGATGGGCGCGAGGATTTCGCCGACCGTCGCCTCGTGGCGTTCCAACGCGGCCGCGCCGGCTTCGAGCCGCGTCAGATCGAGGAGGTTGTCGAGGATGCGGAGGAGCCGGTCGGCCTCGTCGCGCGCGGTCTCGAGCAGGTCGCGTTGCGTGGCGGTGAGGCCGTCGAGTTTTTGTTCGAGCAGCAGGTAAACCGCCATCCGCAGGCTGGTGAGCGGCGTTTTCAGCTCGTGGCTCACGGTGCCGACGAGGTTGGTCTTCGCGTCGTCGAGCAGCCGGAATTTCGTCACGTCCTGGAGAATCACGGCCGCACCCTTGAAGTCCGCGAGCGGGTCGCCGATCGCGAGGATGCGCGGCAGGTAATGCCGATCCTCGCGGCCGACGCGCAGCGCGATCCCGCGGCCGTAGTCGGTCGGCACGTAGTGTTCGCCGGTGGCAAGCACGCGCGCGAGCGGCTCGGCCACGCCCTCGGGCAGGCCGCGCTCCCAGGGGTTGGCGGCCGCGAGCGTCTCGGCGGCGGGATTGCGCACGGCCACGGTGCCGTCGCGCTCGACCACGAAAACCGGATCGGGCGCGGAGGTGAGCGTGGCCTCCATCGTGCGCTGCGTGCGCAACACGCGCGCCTGCATCGCACCGCGGTAGTCGCGTAGTTTGGCGGCCATCGTGTTGAAGGCCCGCGCGAGTTGCCCGAGTTCGTCGCGGGAAAATTCCGGCACGCGGTGCTCGAGGTCGCCCTCGCCGAGCGCCGTCGCGGACGCTGTGAGCGTCTTGATCGGTTTGAGGAGCGCGGCCGCGAGCCGCCACGCCACGATCAGCGAGAGCAGGACGGCCGCCGCGATGCTCGTGAACAACACCCGCTCGGTCGTCGCCGCGCGCGCGGAGACGTTGGCGATGATCTGCTGGGCGAGCGCGGCGTCGCGGCGGGTGAGGGCGTCGATGCCGTTGAGCACGGCGAAATACGCCGCCTCGCGTTGCCGCAGATCCGCGAGCGCCGCCGCGCCGGTCGGGCGGACGCCGGCGTTCGCGGCGACGACGAACGCCTGAAACGCCCGCTCGAGCGCCGCAACCGCCTCGGCGCGCGGGCTGCCCACGGAGGTCGCCGCCTGCCCGCGCAACGCCCGCGCAAACGCCGCCCGCTGCTCCTCGAACACCCGCGCGCCCGCGCGCGGATCGGCGGCGCGGGGCGGTTCGGCGGCGGCGGCGTGCATCGTCCGCACGGCCTCGCGCATTTGTTGCAGCGCGAAGATCGCGCGGTAGTTGCCCGCGAGATCGCGCGAGAGGGCGTCGGCGAGTTCGCGGCTTTGCCGCACCGCGTAGAGCCCCGTGCCGATCAGGATCAGCACGAGCGGGAGCAGGCCGAGGTAGAGGCGCGTGCGAAGCATGGGCGCGGCGGGGGCGGCGACCCCGCGCTACAACAATCCCAGTTTCTGCCGCTTGCGGTAGAGCGTCGCGGGGTCGATGCCGAGGATGTGCGCGGCCTCGTCGAGGTTGCGCGCGAGGGCGACGATGCGGCGGAGGTGCGCGGCTTCGAGGGCGTCGAGCGTCACGCGCGCGCCGACGGCGACCGCCGGATCGGCCGGGCCGGCGAACTGGTCCGGCAGATCGCACAGCTCGATGGTTTCGCCCGAGGAGAGAATCGTCGCGCGCTCGATCACGTTGCGCAGCTCGCGGAGGTTGCCGGGCCACGGATAACCCGCGAACGCCGTCGCCACCGCCGGCGAGAACGCCGCGATCTTTTTTCCGAGGCGCGCGGCGAAAAATTTCCGGTAGCTCTCCGCCAGTCGCACCAGGTCGCCGGGGCGATCGCGCAGGCCGGGCAGCGCGATCGTGATCACGTTGAGGCGGTAGAACAGATCCTCGCGGAAGCGCCCGGCTTTCACCTCGGCCGCGAGGTCGCGATTGGTCGCGGCGATCACGCGCACGTCGGCGCGGCGGGTCTTGTTTTCGCCAAGGCGCTCGTATTCGCGCTCCTGAAGGAGGCGCAGGAGTTTCGGCTGAATCTCCGGCGGGAGTTCGCCGATTTCGTCGAGGAAGAGCGTGCCGCCGTCGGCGGCGGCGACCTTGCCGAGCGTATCGGCGACGGCGCCGGTGAAGGAGCCTTTTACATGGCCGAAGAGCTCGCTCTCGAGCAGCTCGCGCGAGAGCGACGGGCAGCTCACGGTCACAAACGCCGCCTCGCGCCGCGCGCTGCGCGCGTGGAGTTCGCGCGCGAGCACGCTCTTGCCGGTGCCGCTCGGGCCGAGGAGGAGCAGCGTCGCGGGGGAGTCCGCCGCCTTGAACGCGATCTGGAGCGCGCGTTGCGCGGCGGGCTCGGCGGAGTCGAGCGCGAGCGGCGGCGCCTCGGCGGCGAGGGCGCTTTCGAGCGAGCGCACGCGCGACTCGAGCGCGCGGGCCTTCTCGATTTTCGCGAGCACCGCCCGGACTTGGTCGGGCGTGAAGGGTTTGGGGATGAAATCAAACGCGCCGCGCCGCATCGCCTCCACGGCCGTGGCGATGTTGGCGTAGGCGGTGAACATCACGACCGCCGGCGCGGCCGGCGCGGCGAGGATTCTCGGCAGCAACGCGAGGCCGTCGTCGGCGCCGAGTTTCAGGTCGAGCAACACCGCGTCGAACGCCTCGTCCTCCAGCGCCTTGAGCGCGCGCGCGGCGTTGGGCGCCTCGGCGACGGTGTGTCCCGCCGACTCGACGGCGATGCGCGTGGTTTTGCGGATGGCGGCTTCGTCGTCGACGATGAGGAGGCGCATGGGAGCGGGGATGAATTGCGGCGTCGCGCGGCGGGTCGCAACGCCGGAAACACGGGCGCCCCTCGTGCGAGCACCGCGCGACCGGCGTTCGACCGAGGCGCGACCGGCGCGCTCAGGGTTGCTCGAATTCGCGGACGCGCGCGGTCTCCACGGCCGCATCGGCGTGGCGATCGGCGGAGACGAGGGCGGCGAGCAGGACGGCGAGAAGCGGGAAGGCGAAGATGAGGAGGTTCATGCCTCCGCTAACGCGTGCCGCGTGCCACCCGGCGGCGTGGCGCGCGAGGGCGCTGCGGCGGAACGGTTTGCGCCGCCCCACGCGAATCCCCGCCGTCGCGCCGCCCCGCCGAATCGTGCAGCCCGCCCGACGCCGCGGCGGCGCCCCCGCGAAACGCACGACGCGCCGCCCGCACGCGCGCGGGCGAGATTTTCCTTGTGTCAACCCGACGGGCAAAACCCTCTTGCGCCCAAGCCCTCCGCATGACCCCGCCCGACGAAAAACCGTATCCGGCCACGATCCCGCCCTTCGCGTCCGTGCCGGCCGCCGGCAAGATCACCGACCTCGAAATCAAGGACGCGCACCTCATCTTCGGCGCGGTGTGGACGGAGCTCGAGGCGGAGTTTGGCCGCGCCGCGCTGCGTTTCCCGAAGGAAATTATCCTCCTCGGCGGCGCGCCCGGCTCGGGCAAGGGCACCAACACCGCCTTCATCGCCAAGACCCGCGGCCTCACCTGCCCGCCCATCGTCATCAGCGCGCTGCTCGATTCCCCCGAGGCGCGCGCCCTCAAGGATGCCGGCAACATGGTCGGCAACCGCGAGGTCGTCGGCCTCCTCCTCCGCCAGCTCCTGCGCAAGGAATACGCCGACGGCGCCATCCTCGACGGCTTCCCGCGCACCCGCGTGCAGGTCGAGTGCCTCAAGCTCCTCGTCGACAAGATGCACGGCCTGCGCCGCGAGTTTTACCGCACGCCGCTTAGTATTTTTTTCCGCCAGCCGACGGTCCACGTCATGGTGCTCTTCGTCGACGAGCGCGAATCCGTCGCCCGCCAGCTCAAGCGCGGCCGCGAGACGCTCGCGCACAACGAGGAGGTCCAGCGCACCGGCATCGGTGAACTCCGCGAGGATCGGCCGACCGACCACGACGAAAGCCTGGCGCGCCGCCGCTACCTCGTCTTCAAGGAGCAGACGTGGGACGCGCTCCAGTCGCTCAAGGAAATCTTCCACTACCACTTCGTCAGCGCGCAGGGGCCGTTTGCCGAGGTCGAGCAGAACATCCTCCGCGAGCTCGAATACCAGAGCACCCTCGAGCTCGACCCCCGCACCGTGGAGCGCCTCCGCGGCGTGCCGGTGGCCAACGACATCGTCGTCCACGCGCGGCAGGAAATGGTGAAGCGCCTCGACGCCTACGAACTCGATCAGCCCGACCTCTTCGCCCGCGTGGTCGGCTTCATCGAAAAAAAGATCATGCCCATCGTGCACCGCCACGCGATCTCGGGCGTGGCGCTCATCAACACGGAGGACGCCGTGCTCGACGAGCCCGTGGCGCTGGCGATGCTGATCGACGTGTTTTCGGAGCGCGGCTACCACGCCGTCGTCGACCTGCACAAGATCGAGGTCCCGGAAAAATTCGACGTCGCGACGGGCAAAATCCACTGCCGCATGAAGCGCGTCTACCGCCTGCAAATCCGCTTCCAAGGCTCGGAAATCCGGCGCGGGTGAGGGGACTTTGGATTTTCGATTTTCACCAATTGAAAGCCCCCGCCGCAAACTACCGTTGGTTTCAGGTCCATGGGATCGCGATCGGCTGGACCACATTCTCTTCAACGCGTGTGAACGACAACGCGGGTCGTGGACGCGCCCGAAAGAATTCGCGCGGAGTTGGAATATCGATCTCGTGCGCGCACAGACTGTTATTCGCATAGCGCAGACGCCACATTTTGCGCGCCGTCCGTGCCCCGCTTTCGTCAAGCCCGGCCTTGGCTCCGAATGAGACCACGCCAAATCACAATCAAACCTCGGACCTACAGTATCCTCGGTTGGACAACCGGGACACTCAACATGGCCTTCTTGGCTGGCCCTCTCTTCCTAACGAACCTGCCCTCTTGGCTCGCAGTAGCGATCATAGCCGGATGGATCCTTACGATTTGCATAACGGTGTTCTGGGCTGGGGCATTCCTCCTCCGAAGGGTGGCGGTCCAATGCCCACATTGCTCAGGGTCGATGACGCTTGAACCGGGAATTGGCTGGGAGTGTTCACGCTGCAAGACTCGTTGAACGAACAGGTGAGCAAACTATCCAGCCAAAGCACGGTCGATATTTTGACCTCGGCTGGCGGCTCGCTCGGACGCCAAGCCCTGAACACTGACGGAGCCCACCGAGTTGCCGATAGGCCTGACTACCGGTCGGAGACCGGCGCTACTTGAGCCACGCGGCGAGCGGGAGTTTCAGTTCGCGGATTTGTGCGGTTGCCAGCTCGGCCACTTTCGTCGCGCCGGCCTCGACGAAATGCGTGTCGTCTTTCCGGCCGTCGGGAATCTTCGCGAACTGACCCGGTTCGATCCACATGAAGAACTTCCGCGACGGCTCGTCGCCGACCGCTTGCAGCCACGCGCTCGTCGCGCGCTCGAGTTCGAGCAGGGGCGTTTTCTCCTCGGCGGCGACGGCGCGCACGGCGGCGGGATACGCGCCGTGCGTCGCGGTGAGTTTGCCGGCGGCGTCGAACTTCCGCCGCGCGACCGGCGTCGCGAGGATCGGCGTGGCGCCCTTGGCGCGCGTCTCGCGCACGAAGCGGCGGAGATTTTCGGGAAACGTGGTCTGCGGATCGGTGCCGCGTTTGGGGTCCTCGATTTTTTCGTCGTTGTGGCCGAACTGGATGATCACGGCGTCGCCGGGGCGGAGGGCGTCGAGGATTTTTTGCCAGCGGCCCTCGTCGAGAAAACTGCGCGTGCTGCGGCCGTTCATCGCGTGATTCTGGACCGCCACGCCGTCCTTGAAAAACGCGCCGAGGGCCATGCCCCAGCCGCGCTCCGGGAGGTCGAGGGGCTTGTCGGCCATCGTGGAATCGCCGGCGAGGAAGACGCGCGGCGCATCGGCGGCACCGGCGGAAGCGACGAGCGCCAACCAGACGAGCAGACGGGCGAGCAGGGATTTCATGGGGCGACGAGGTTTACTTTTTCAGCCACGGCAGCGCGTCGAGATCGACGTTGCCGCCGCTGAGGATCACGCCGACGCGGAGGTTTTCCACGGCGACGCGGCCCGCCTGGATCGCGGCAAACGGCACGGCGCCGGACGGCTCGACGATCACGCGGAGGTTTTCCCAGAGCGCGCGCATCGCGGCGACGATCTCGGTCTCGGTCACGGTCACGACGTCGTCAACGCGCTCACGGATGATCGCGAAGTTTTCGTCGCCAATCGTCGTGCGCAGGCCGTCGGCGATGGTGTCGACGCGCTCGGCGGGGACGATTTTTCCGGCGCGGAAGGATTGCGCGGCGTCGTCCGCGCCGAGCGGTTCGACGGCGACGACGCGCGCGGCGGGGCGCAGGGTTTTCACGACGGTCGCGGTGCCGCAGAGCAGGCCGCCGCCGCCGACGGGGCAGAGCACGAGATCGAGGGCGGGGATTTCCTCGAGGAGTTCGAGGGCGGCGGTGCCCTGGCCGGCCATGACGGCGAAGTTCGTAAACGGATGAATCAGCGTCGCCCCGGTGGTGCGGACGATGTCGTCGCACGCGGATTCGCGGGCGAGCTGCGTGGGGGCACAGAGGACGACGCGGGCGCCGAAGCTCTCGACGTTGCGCACCTTCACGGCGGGAGCGTTGTGCGGCATCACGATGGTGGCGGGGATGCCGCGCAGGCGCGCGGCGCGCGCGAGGGCGGCGCCGTGGTTGCCGGAGGAGTGCGTGCAGACGCCGCGCGCGGCGACGGCGGCGTCGAGGGCGAAGACGGCGTTGGTGGCGCCGCGGGCCTTGAAGGCGCCGACCTGCTGGAGGTTTTCACACTTGAAGAAAATCGACGCGCCGGCGGCGGCGTTGAGTTCGTCGTTGGCGAGCACGGGCGTGCGGCGGACATGCGGACCGATGCGCGCGTGCGCCGCGCGAATCGCGGCGAGGTCGAGGGCGGACGGCGTCATGGTTGCGCGCGGGGCTGGGCGTTGCGCGCGGCGACGACGCAATCGACCGCGAGAAAATAATCGTCCGCGCGGGCGGGGCCGAGGAGGAGCGTGAGCGCGGGCTGGTGCGACGGCGTGGCGTCGCGGAAGTAGCGGGCGAAGGCCTTCCCCCACCCGGCGAGATCCGGCGCGCGGCCGTCGGGCGCGAGCGTGACGCGGAGCTGCGCGACGTCAGCGAGGGTGAGCTTGCGATCATTGAGCTCGACGCGGAGCTGGCCGAAAATCGCGGCGGCCTGCGCGGCGGTGGTGTCGCCGAAGGCGGTGCGGTTGTTGACGGTGTTGAGGCGCGTCTCGGTCTGGACGACGAGGCCGGCGAGCTGGCCGTCGTCGCGGAGGGTCGAGAGACCGGGGTTGGCGCCGCGCGCGCCGACGGTGGGATGGAAATCGGCGGGGTAGGCCGCGAGGCATTCGAGGAGGACGACGGCGCCGGCGGGGGCGAGCGCGGGCACGACGGTCTCGCGCGTGTGGTGCGGCGGGTGCGGGAGGAAGACGAGGAGGCGCTCGTGCCAGCGCGCGGCGTCCGCGGGCGCGATCACGTAGGCGTGGAGGTAGACGAGCGACTCGCGCGCGAGGCCGGCGGATTTGAGCCGCCGGTCGAGGCGCGCGAGCACGGCGGCGGATTGCGCGTCGAGATCCGGGCCGGCGTCGGGCGCGGCGAGGGCCTCGAGGAAAAAATGCGCGCGGCCGGGAAGCATCGCGGCGAGCGGCGCGTAGGGATCGGCGGCGCGCGCGGCGGCGCACAGCGCGAGGAGGAAGGCGAAAATCCGGAGCGGGCGCATGAGGGAGGAGAGGTTGTGGCGTCGGCCCGGGCGGCGGGCGAGATCGCAAATTCGGCGTGCGCCCCGCGCGCGGAGCGCTACGGTCGCGCCCTCATGGTCAAAAAACTTCTCCACACCCGGATGCGCGTAAACGATCTCGAGCGCACGGTGCGTTTCTACCAACAGGCGCTCGGCCTGGCGATCGCGCGGCGCAGCGTGTCGCCGCGCGGCGCGCAAATCGTGTTTCTCGCGACGCCGGGCAGCGAGGAGGAGATCGAGATTTGTCAGATGCCGCCGGGCGCGCCGGCGGTGCAGGTGCAGCCCGACCTGATGCACCTGGCCTTCGAGGTGGAGGATCTGGCGGCATTCGCGGCGGAGTCGGCGCGGCGGGGTTTTCCGCTGAGCGACGGCCCGACGCCGACGAGCAGCGGCTCGGTGATCGCGTTCATCGACGCGCCCGAGGGCTACGAGGTGGAACTCATCCAGCGCGCGAAGTGAGGGCGCGGACGCGCGGCGTGGCGCGACGCGAATACGAGATTTCCGCAGTCGCTTCCCGCGCGTGATCTGACTCACTGGCGACCCACGCATGTTTTCGATCCCCGCACCCGACTGGCCGTTGTTTGTCACGGCGGTGATTTTTCTGTGGGCGCCGCTGCCGTTGTTTTTCGGCAAGAGCGTGGAATTTCGGGAGCTCAACCGCTCGTGGCACCGCGCGAAGTCGCAGGCGGTCTCGCTGCCCTGGCATTGGGTGGACCTCCTGCGCGCGGCGGCAGGCACATGGCTGCTGCAGGCGGCGATGGGCATCGACAACGACGTCGGGGAGGCGGTCAACGTGCGTGCGGTCGCGGCGAGCGGCGCCGTGCTCGCGGTCGGCGTGATCATCGAGACGGTGGTGCGGCGGATCCCGGACGGATTTTTCATCCCGTTTGTCTATGTGCTGGGCGCGGCGGCGGTGTGGTTTCCGCCGGTGCTCGCGGTGCCCGCGCTCATCACGGCGGTGCTGGGCGCGGTGGCGCTGCGGACGCTGGCGGCGTTCCTGTGGTTCCTGCCGGTGACGACGGTGGGGTTTGCGAATTGGACCTACCCGAGTTGGGCGATGGTCGGCCTGGGGGCCGCGGTGCCGGTGGTGGCGGCGCTACTGCCAGTGATGTTTCAGCGCGAATGCGTGTTTGCGCACCGCGCGTTGCCGGTGGACGAGGAGTCGTTGCGGCCGTTGCGGTAGTTCAGCGCCCGGCCGCGCGGCGCTCGTAGGCAAACAGGAACTGCTGCGCGAACCCCGCGAGCCGCCCGAAGTGCGCGCGGCCGAACTGCGCGACTTGCGCCGGCGCCCAGCCGTCGAGCCCGTAGCGCCGCGCCATCGCCTGGAGAATCCACGTGTCGACGGGAAACGCTTCCAGCCGGCCCGCGCCGAAGAGCAGCACGCAATCGGCGATTTTTTCGCCGACGCCGGGGAGCGAACAGAGGCGGGCCTTCGCGTCGGCGTAAGGCGCAGCCTCCGTCTCCGCGAGCCAGCCGGGCTGCGCGGCGAGCAGGCGCGCCGTGCCGGAAATAAATTTCGCGCGAAACCCGAGCTGGCACGCGCGCAGGTCCGCCTCCGGGATGGCGGCGAGTTCGGACCACGTCGGCAACGCGTGGACGCCCGGCACGATCGCGGCGCCGTGCCGCGCCGCGAGCAACGCGAGCATCTGCTTGATCTGCACGATCTGTTTCGTGGCGCTGCACAGGAAGCCGAGGAGCGTCTCGCCGAACGGCTGGCGCAAAATCCGCAGCCCGCGAAAGTCCGCGAGGCACGCGGCGAGATGCGCGTCGCTGCGCCACGGGAGCGAATCGGCGAGCACGGCGAAGTCGGTCGCGGTCGCGAAATAGTCCGGCAGCGCCGCCGCGACGCGCGCGCGGATCGCCTCGGGCGCGCTCCACTCGACGGCACCGTCGGGCGCGAGGCGCACGCGCGTGACGCAATCCGCCCACACGCCGAGCCAGCCCTCCGCCGCACGCGATGCGGCGGGCGCGGCGGGCGCGCACGGATCGCGCGTCCAGCGAAACGCCTGGCCGCCGTCGAGGGTTTCCACGAACGCCCGCGCGTCGAGCGGCGCGAGGCCGGCGAGCGGTTGCCAATCGGACCAGTTGGGCGATGCGCCCGCGGTCGGCGCCGACGCGCGCGGGGGCATCACTTCGCGGGCATTTCCCACAGGAAACTTTCTTGGGCGGCGAGCACGCGACCGTCGGCGGCGAGGAGCGCGAGGCGCCAGGCGACGGGGTGCGCGGTCTTGCCGCCGGGCCAGTCCGCGCCCGTCAGGCCGAGGTGAAACACCGCCGCGCCGGCGCGGCCGGCGTCGCTCGCGGGCGGTGCGGCGGACCGAGACGCGGACGCATCGGCGGCGAAGGAGAATTTTTTCGGCTCGGGCGCGTCGGGGCGGACGATGCTCAGCTCGAAGCGCGCGCCCGCCGGCGCACCCGTGGCGGCGAACCGCACGAGAAAATAGTAACCCGCGCGGGCGTCGGCGCGCGTGCGGACGACGCGCGCGGCGCCGGGATTTTCGGCGCCGCCGAGAAATTCCCCGATGCGCTCAAACGACTCCGCCTCGCGCCAGCCCGGCCACACGTGGACAAACGCCGCCTCGCCCGCGCGCGCGGCCGACGCCGCCGCGAAGAGCGCGAGTAAGCACACGACTGCGAAGCAACGGCGGCGGAGCATGGCGCGGACGTTACGAGCGAACCCGCAGCGCGACAAGCGCGGGATTTCCCGGCGAGGTCGGGACCGGTTCGGCTCGGCCGAACGGTTCAGAATCCCGCGCGCCAACCGTAGCAGGCGACGCCCGTCGATTCAGCCGTCAAGGCGCAGCCTGCCCTGCTCCTGCCCCGCTCTCCGGCTTTGCCCCCGCTCTCCCGCTCTCTGGCTTGACCCGTCCTCCGGCCTTGACCGCGCCTTCCGGCCGTTTGGTTCTTGTGCCGTCGCGACCAACGGTCCTGCCGTCGGTCGCCTCCGTCCGACGCAGCGCACGCCTCCCGTTCCGTCGACGGCTCTTCTCGTTCCCATTCTCAACATCAGCCCGAATCGCTCGCCCCTTGACCTCACGCCCCCGAACCGCCGGGAGAACTTCGTTGCGTGCCTCACGCGCCAAACGCCAACCCCATCGAATCAACGAAGAAAACGCCGCGCCGATCGCGCGGTGGGGCGCGTCAGCCCGCCGATGACCGCGTGGTGCAACCGGCAACCCGCGCGCGAGCCGAGCGCCTGGCGCCGCCAGGCGCCGGCTAACGCGTCGACGCCGGACGGCGTGCGGCGCCCGCTCCGCGCATGAGCGTGCGCGGCCGGCTGTTTCTTGGGCTCGGACTCTTCGTCGCGGTGCAGCTCGCGCACATCGGCGCGCGCGGCTGGGTGGCGGCGTGGGGGCCGTGGGCCCTGCCCGCACGGGTGCCGTGCTTTTCGGATTTGCGCGTGACCACGGGGGCGGCGGATTCGCTGGAGCTCGGACTCGACCCGCGCGAGGAAAACCCCGGCGCGCCGTTCCGGCAGCGGTTCAACCTGCCCGGCGTGTGGCTGGGGCTGCGCGACCTCGGCGTGCGCGAGCGGCACAGCCCGGTGCTCGGGCTCGGGCTGCTCGCGGGCTACGCGCTCGGCGTCTGGTGGCTCGCGGCGGGCGCGACGCGCGGCTCGGCGGTCGCGCTCGGCGCGCTCTTGCTCTCGCCCGCGGCCCTGCTCGCGGTGGAGCGCGGCACGACGGATCTGGCGGTGTTTTTCCTGGTGGCGCTGGCCTGCCACGTGGCGGCGCGCGCGCCGCGGGGCGCGATGGCGGTGGTGGTGGGCGCGTTTGGCCTGAAACTGTTTCCGCTCGCGGCGGTGCTCGTGGCGCTGCGCGAACCGCGGGCGCGCGCGCTGCGACTCGGCGCGACGGTGTTGGCGGGCGCGGGGGTTTTCTGCGCGGCGGATTTTTCGACGCTCGTGGACATCGCGTGGAAAACGGAGAAGGGCCGCGAGCTCTCCTATGGTTGGCGGGCGCTGGCGCTCTGGCTCGACGGACGCGGCGCGACGGCGGCGTGGACCGTCGCGGCGACGGTCGCCGGCGCCGCGCTGGCGGCGGCCGCGCTGGGGATCGCGGCGTGGCGCAGTTGGCGGGCAAGGGCGCGGGCGGGCCGGGAAAACGCGGAGGGACGGGCGTTGGATTTTTTTCGCGCGGGCGCGGGGGTGTATGTGGGCACGTTTCTGCTCGGGGCCAACTGGGACTACCGGCTGATTTTCACGCTGCTGCTCGTGCCGCAGCTCGTGGCGTGGGCTCGCACGCAGGCGATCGCGCGCCTGACGATCGCGGCGTTGCTCATCGCGTGCTGGTCGCCGCCGCTGCTGGCATGGGCGGCGGACGGCGCGCCGCTCGCGGCGGTGCGCGCGCTGGAGGAACTGGCGAAGTGGGCGCTGTATTGCGGCTGCGTGCACGCGCTCGCGCGCACGTGGCCGGAGTGGCGGGCCGGGCGGGCGTTCGCTCAGCGCAGCTGAATCCACCGGCCCGGATCGGCCCAGAGCGGGCCGTAGCACACGACGGCGGCGAGGTTGACGAGCAGCGAGACGGCGATGAGCGCGGGCAGCGCGCAGCGCGTCCCCGGTCGCAGCCCGCCCTCGCGCCAGAGGGCCGGCCACGCCACGCCGGCGAGAAGCAACAGCGGCAGCACCGGCAGCAGCAGGCGCAGCCCGTAGCCGTAGCCGCCGTGCCATTCTTCCCACGCGAGCATGAGCGCCGCGTAGGGGAGGACCGCGGCGAGCACGAGGCGCGCGGGCGCCGGTTGCGCGCGGAGCAACCGCGGCCAGGCGAGCGCGGCGGGCAGCAGGATCGGCGCGCAGAAGCACAGGCTCTTCCCCGGGATGATCCACACGCCGAGCAGGGCGACGAGCGGGTGGCCGCCGCGCCACGGTTGCGGTGTGTGCCACGGCGAGCCCCACAGCATGGTGTCGTAGGCGAGCAGCCCGACGCACGCCACGGCGAGCGGCGCGGCGAACGCCGCGAGGTCGCGCCAGCGCCGGGACCACGCGAGCCAGCCGAGGAGCGGCCCCGCGACGAGGGCGAAGGGCGGCTTCATCCACACCCCGAGGCCGAGCGCCGCCCCGCCCACCGCGAACCGCCACGATTGGCCGCGGCGCGCGCCGAGCGCGGCGTGCAGCGCCAGCACCGCCAGCGCCAGCAACCACGGCTCGCTCACCAGCGTCCGCCCGTAGTGCCACGCGGGCGTGCCGAGGAAGGCCAGCGCCGCGAGCGCGCGCGCCCACGGCGCATCCGCGCCCAACAATCGCGCGAGGCGGGAAAAACCCCACGCGGCGGCGCACGTCACGAGCCCGGTGAGCAGGAGCGCATACGATTCGAGCCGCGCGGAGTCGCGCCACGGCCAGAGCGCGGTCGCGAGCACCAGCGCGAGGCCGGCCGGGTGGCTCGGGTATTCCGGCAGCCGCTCGACGGCGGCAGGCGCGCCGGGACGCTTCTCGTAACCGGCCCCGCCCGGGAGCGGCCGATCGTCGTCGAACACGCGAAACCACGGCACGTGCACGCCGCCGATCCAGTAGGTCACGTGGCGCAGGTGCGTGCGGCCGGCGAGGGTGCCGCCGCCGTCGGAGCCGCCGCGCTGGGCGGCGTCGTAATTGTTTTTCAAGTCGAGGTCGCCGTCGCGCTGGAGGCTGTGCACCGCGATGAGGTAGTCGGGCTCGTCGCCCGACGTGATGCGCGGGAGTCCGCAGCGCAGCTCAAAATCCGCGGCCGGCGGCCCGCAGAAAAAATGCGGCGCGAGCAGCAGCGCCCAGAGCGTGGGCCAGAACCAGCGGCCCGCGAGCCAGCGCAGCGGAAGGATCGAAGAGGGGAATCTCACCGGGCGGTTGCCTGGGCGCGGGCGTCGGCGCGGGCGTGCGCCCCGACCGCTCCCGTCCAGGGGTGCGCAATCCGGGGGGCGTGGTTGGACGCACGAGATGCGATCACCGGCAATGGGCCTTGGGTCTCAACGGCCGGCGCAAACGGCCAAACCGCAGTGGAGCGAACGGACCGCACGTGATCGAAGAGCACAGCGAAGGGATGGAACGAGTGCCGATGGGGTGCTAGTGTTTAATGCTCCGATCGCAGAGCCTCCGGCCGAGCGTGGTTCGACCGCGCTTCCCTCGTTGTGGGCAACCGGCTGCATCAACTCGTCCACGCGGCGAGCGCCCAACGGCTCCTTCACGGCTCAGGGGTTCGCCAGCTCCACGAGCTGATAGCGGTGAAAACCCAGCGGTGCCGGGCCCCAGCCTTTCACGGCCGGGTGGATCAGATACGCGCGGCTCGCGAGGGCGAAGGGCGCGATCGGGGCGACGTCGAGGAGGAGCGTCTCGGCGCGTTGCAGCACTTGGAAGCGCGCGGCGGGATCGGCGGTGTTCGCGGCGGTGGCGAGGAGGGCGTCGTAGGCTTGGTCGCCCCAGCCGGTCCAGTTGTTGCCGCCGCCGGTGCGGAAAATATCGAGAAACGTGATCGGGTCCGCGTAGTCGGCGGTCCAGCCCATCAGCGCAATCGTGTGCGCGAGGGACTGTTGGTTTTGGATCCACGTTTTTTGCTCGAAGGGCTCGATGCCGACTCTCACGCCGAGCTCGCGTTGCCACATCGTCTGGAGCACCTCGGCGACGCGCGGGAGTTTGTCGTCGTTGAGCGTCTGGATCGAGAGGGGCGGCAGGCCGGCGCCGCCCGGGAAACCCGCCGCCGCGAGCAGCGCGCGCGCGGCCGCGAAGTCGTGCGTCGGCCGCGCGGGCGGTGCGTAGCCGCTGTGGTCGGGCGCGGTGAGCACGCGCGTGGGCTGCGCGGCGCCGGCGTAGACGGTGCGCACGAGCGCCTCGCGATCGATGGCGAGTGCGAGGGCGCGGCGCACGTCGGCGCGGTCGAGCGGGGGTTTGGTGACGTTGAAGTTGACGTAGTAGGTGTTGAGGAGCGGCTCGACGCGGAGGCGCTCAGGCGACTGCGCGCGGTAGGTCGCGATCTTGGCGGCGGGCAGCGCGTAGGTGACGTGTAGTTGGCCGGCGCGGAAGCTGAGTTCCTCGGTGTCGCTTTTCTCGACGGGGAAAAACTCGACGCGCTCGAGGCGGTTGCGTGCGGCGTCGCGGTGGCGCGGGTTTTTCGCGACGGCGATGCGGGCGTTGGGCTTCCACTCGGCGAGGGTGAAGGGGCCGTTGCCGACGAGGTTGGCGGGGCGCGTCCACGCGGTGTCGCGGGCGTCGGGCGCGCCGAATTTCTCGATGGTCGCGCGGTGCACGGGCATCCACGCGGCGAGCGCGGCGAGCGCGGGCAGGTAGGGCGTGGGGCGCTCGAGCGTGAGGCGGAGCGTGAGGTCGTCGACGACGTGGACGCCGACCCGCGCGAAGTCGGCGAGTTTGCCGGCGTGGTAGGCCTCGGCGTTTTTGAGCGGCCACACGACGTAGGCGTAGGGCGAGGCGAGCTTGGGCGAGAGGATGCGTTGCAACGAAAACGCGAAGTCGCGCGCGGTGAGCGCGTCGCCGTTGGACCAGCGGCCGTCGCGGCGGAGGTGAAACGTGTAGACGAGTCCGTCGGCGGAAATCTCCCAGCGCTCGGCGGCGGCGGGGAGCGGTTGCGCGGTGGCCTCGTCGAGGACGGTGAGGCCCTCGAAGAGCGCGACGGCGATGTTCATGTCGGTGAACGCGTCGATGAGGTGCGGGTCGAGGGTGGCGGGCTCGTTCTGGTTGCCGACGAGGAGCGTGCGCGTGCGGAGGCCCGCGGCGGCGGGCGTCTCGCGTTTCGCGCAGCCGGCGGCGAGCGCGACAACGAACGCGAGGATGAGACTGGAAAACGCGAGCCGTGCGATGGGGGCGACGCGGCGCGGGCGGAAAAGGAGGCTCATACGCCCACGCAACGGCCCGCGCGCGCGGGAGGCAAAGGCGATCTTGCGCGAGCGCGGCGTATTTATTTGCACCGCGCCGCGAACGCCGGTTTCACCATCGCCCAGCCGGTTTACCCCACCCCCCTATGCAATGGTATTATGATGTTAATGGTCAGCGGCAGGGCCCGATTGCCCAGGCCGAACTCGAATCATTGGTCGCCCAAGGCGTCATCAAACCCGAGACGCGCGTGTGGTGCACGGGGATGAAAGACTGGGCGCCCTACGCGCAGGCCGCCGCCGGCCAGGGCGCCGCGCCCGCCGAAAACGACAGCGCCGTGTGCGCCGTCAGCGGCAAGATCTACCCGAAGAGCCAGATGGTCCACTACGAGGGCCGCTGGATCAGCGCGGAGCACCGCGACGAATTTTTCCAACGCGTGCGCGAGGGCGCGCCGATGGTGGGCGCGGCCACGGTGCCGGGGCCGTTTGGGTATGGGAGTTTTCTCCAGCGATTCTGCGCGTCGTTCTTGGACGGGTTGATTGTTGGTCTGGCGAATTTTCTCGTCGGCTTGGTGGTCGGCGCGACGATGGGAGCTTCCGGTATGCTCAAGAGTTCCGCCGGGCCGATCCTCTTACAGGTCATCGTGCAGACGCTCGGGCTGGCGCTGGGGATCAGCTACCACATTTACTTTATCCGAAAGCACGATGCCACGCCCGGCAAGATGGCCCTCGGCTTGAAACTCCTCCGTTCGGACGGCAGTAAACTCTCGGTCGGCCGAATTATCGGGCGCTATTTCTCCCATTTTCTCAGCGCGATCATCCTCGGCATCGGCTACATCATGGCCGCCTTTGATCCCGAGCGCCGCGCGCTCCACGACCGCGTCTGCGACACCCGCGTCATCAAGACGAAATGACCGCCCGCACCGCCCTCCCCTGCCCGAAATGTTCGCGCACGCTGGAGCCCGTGTCCTGGCGGGACGACGCCGCGGGCACCTGCTGGCGGTGCAAGGCGGACTTCGAGTTTGAGGCCTTCCCCGCGCTGACCGCCGGGCGCGCGCGCGTCGCGGCGGCGGCGGCCGTTGTCGAGGCGGACTCGGTGTGTTTTTTCCATGCGACCAACCGCGCCGAGTCCGTGTGTGAGGACTGCGGCCGGCTCGTCTGCCCCGTCTGCACGATCGATTTTGGCGGGAAGAAGCGCTGTCCCACCTGCGTGGCCGCGACCAAGACTTCCGGCGCGGAAGCCGTCGTGAAAGACCGCGTGCTCTACGACAGCCTCGCGCTGGGCCTCGTGGTGATCCCCATCTTTATTTGGCCGTTCACGCTACTGACGGCGCCGGTGGCGATCGGCTTTGTCATCTATGGCTGGAAAAAACCGAACAGCCTCGTGCGCGGCTCGGCGCGCGCGCGCCTCATCGTCGCGGCGATTTTCGCGCTGCTGCAAATCGCCGCGTGGACGGTGGGTCTCACCATGCTCGCCAACCGCCCCTGACGCCATGGCCCGCCAACCCAAACTCTACACGCGCCTCACGCGCAACGCCTCCGGCCTCGGCGTGATGACCAGCCTGTGGCTCGGCCCCGACCACCTGATGATCGTGCGCTCGACCGGCTACACGGAGAACTACTCGCGCGTGATGCTGCGCGACATCAAGGGCCATTTCCTCACGCGCAACGACCGCCGCACCTGGTTCGCGGCGACATGGGCCGTGGTGGCCGGCATCGCCGGAATCGTGTTCGTCGTCGCGCTCGTCAACCGCGAGACCCCGATCGGTTCGCCGATCTTTTTGGCGCTCGGCGTCGTCGGCCTGGTCTGGAACCACCTGCTCGGGCCCGGCGCGAAACTCTTCGTCGTCACAGGCGTGCAAACCCTGCCCGTGCCCTCGCTGGTGCGCCTGAAGCAGGCGCGCCGCGTGCTCGCGAAACTGCACCCGCTCATCGCCGCCGCGCAGGCGGATCTCGTGGCCGCGCCGCCCGCGCCACCGCCGGGCCCGCCGGTGTTGTCCGGGCCATGAGCGTCGCGCCGCCGCCCCTGCCTGCGATCGCCGTCCACGCGCGGCGCTGCGTGCGGCACACGACCCGCGAAGCCGCCGCGCGCTGCCCGCGGTGCGCGGAATTTTTCTGCCGCGAGTGCGTCGTCGAGCACGACGGCAAGCTCCTCTGCGCGCCGTGTCTCGCGAAGACCACCGGCCGGAGCGCGACGCGCGCCGCGCGGTTTGCGGCGTTGCGCGGCGGCGTGCGGGCGGCGGCCGGACTGGCGGCGCTGTGGCTCGCGTTCTACTGGTTCGGCGCGCTGCTGCTGAAGATGCCGCCGGCGTTTCACGACGGCACGATTTGGAAAAGAGCCGCCGAGGCCGCCGCGCCATGAACGCCGCCCGCGCCCAGCGCCGCACCACCGAGCCGCCCGCGTTCGCGTTGGTCGAGGAGGCGGTGCACCTATTGCGCGGCGCAGCGGCGGGCACGTGGGCGGTTTACTTTGCGGGCACCGTGCCGTTCGGCCTCGGCGTGCTCTTTTTCTGGGCGCACACGACATGGTTTCAACCGACGGCGGGCGACGTCGCGTGGGGCGCGCTCGGGCTGGCGATTTTGTTTACGTTGATGAAGGCGGGGCAGACCG
>JBEANZ010000764.1:0-5385 GCA_041165185.1 Verrucomicrobiota bacterium
GGCGTCCCTGCCCGCCGGTCGGCAACGCGGCCGACAAACCTCGGCGGGCAGGGACGCCCGCCGCTATGCGCCCGCCGCCTCAGCGAGTGAGTTCGGTCACGCTCTCGCCGACCGGCAACGCGTGCATGCCAGCCGCCGTGTAGAGCCACACGGCCCCGCCCGCGATTGTCACGCGGCCCTCGTGCAGGCGGGCCATCGCGGCGTCGCCCAACGCGAGGACTTGCTCGGACGGGTTGAACCGCACGTAGGTTTTCAATTTCCCCACGCGCGCCTCGTAGTCGGCCTTTGCCGCTGGCAACGGGTGGTGTGGATTGATCACGGCCGGAAAAATGCCGAGCGCCGTGCGCGTCGGAATTTCCGCGGTGGGGAAATCGTTGGTCGTGCCGATGCGGAGGCCGGCGACGTTCGCCCCGGCGCTCGATCCCGCATAGGGCACGCCCGCCGCGACGCGCGCGCGAATCGCGGCGAGTTGTCCGGTGCGGTGGAGTTCGGCGAGCAGCACGAACGTTTCACCGCCGCCGACGAAAATTCCGTCGGCGCGCGCGAGCAGGTCGAGCGCGCCGGCGGCATCGGCGCGATGGAGCGACGTCGCGGCGATACCGCCGAGGTGTGCGAACGCCGCCTGCAAACGCGCCTCCATCTTGTCCCGATCGTCGGGATGGCTCGCGTGGAGCACCAGTGCGATGAGCCGACAGCCGGTGAAATGCGCGCGCATCGTCGGCAGCGTGGAGTCCACGAAGTGGTCGCCCTTCATCATCGCGCCACCGATCACGAGCACCGAGGGACGCGGTGCGTCGGCCGCCGCCCGCACGGCCGCCCCGCCGGCGAGAATCGCGGCGCAACATGCGGCGAGAAAAAAGCGGCGGCGGCGCATCTCAGTTGTTCTCCTTCGCGGCCTTTTTCTTTTTGCCGCCGCCCTTCTTGGCGGCCGGCGCCTCGCCGGCGGTCGGGTCGTTTTTGGTGGGCATGGGGGCGTGGACGGCGGTGCGCCAGGCGACGAGTTTGCCGTGCAATTCCCGCGCCTTGTCGGGCAACGTGGCGGCGAGGTTTTTCGTTTCCCCGAGATCGTCGCGGAGGTTGTAGAGCTCGAGCTGCCCGCCTTCGAGGAACTCCATGAGCTTCCAGTCGCCCTCGATCATCGTGGTCACCGGGCGCGTGCGAAACTGGCCCGCCCCCGCGCCGAGGTAGCCGGGGAAATGCTGGAAGATCGGCGGGCGCGCGGCGCGCGGCGCCTCGCCGCGCATCAGCGGCACGAGGCTTGCGCCGTCGAGGATCTGCTTCGCCGGGAGCTGCGCGCCGGCGAGCGCGGCGAAGGTAGGATAGAGGTCGACGTGAATCGCGGGCGCGCCGTTTTCCGCGCCGGGCGCGACGCGGCCGGGCCACCGCACGATGAAGGGCACGCGCGTGCCGCCCTCGTAGAGACTGCCCTTGCCGTGGCGGAGCGGGGCGTTGTCGGTGATGTCCCCGGCGCCCTTCTTGATGCCCTCGCGGATGTAGCCGCCGACGCCGCCGTTGTCGGAGGCGAAGATGAGCACGGTGTTGTCGGCGAGTTTGAGTTCGTCGAGCTTGGCCATCACGCGGCCCACGCTCTCGTCGACGCTCGCGATCATCGCCGCGTAGACGGGGTTGTTGTGGCCGCCGACGCCGGGCTTGTCCTTGAAGCGCGCGATGAGGGCGGGTTTCGCGTCATGCGGCGAGTGGACGCCGAAGTGCGGCAGGTAGAGAAAAAACGGCCCGGCCTTGTGGCGCTCGATGAAGCTCACGGCCTTGTCGGTGAGAAAATCCGCGAGGTAGGTGCCCTTCGGGTAGGGCGTCTCGGGGTTGGTCGCGAAATCGAAATGCGCGCCCATGCTCACGATGGCCTCGTCGAAACCGCGCTTGCCGGGGAGGTAGTCGCCCTGCTGGCCGATGTGCCATTTGCCAAACATCCCGGTCGCGTAACCGGCGGTCTTGAGCGTCTGCGGGAGCAGCACGCGATCGAGCGGGAGGTTGGTGACGTTGTCGACGGGCCGCAGCGGCTGCGTCTGCCAGTCGAACCGGTCGATGGCGCCGACGGTGTAAACGCCGGTGCGCGCGCCGTATTGGCCGCTCATGATCGCGGCGCGCGTGGGCGTGCAGTTCTGGCAGTGGTGGTAGTTGGTGAACTTCATCCCCTGCGACGCGAGGCGGTCGATGTTGGGCGTCTCATAGTATTTCGAGCCGAAGCACGCGACGTCGGTGTAGCCGAGATCGTCGGCGAGGATGAAGACGATGTTGGGGCGAGAGGCCGCGGTGGCGGCCGAGGCAATAGCGGTCGCGCAAAGCGCGACGAACACAAGGAAGGCGGATTTTTTCATGGGGAAACAAGACGAGGGTGCCGGCCGATCGCGGCGGCAGACGGGACGCTAGCGGCTCGCAGCCGCAGCACTCAAGGCGCCTTCTTGGGGTTCTGTCCGGCCTTCTTTTTCGCCGCGTTGGCGGCGCCCGTCGCGCCGGGAAACACCGGGTCGATCAATTCCTTGTTCCAGGCGTCGAGCGCGGCGGCGAGGCGCGCGCGTTCGGCGGGATGGCTCGCGGCGAGATCGCGCGACTCGGCGACGTCGCTCGCGAGATTGAAGAGCTGGTCGGACGGGGTCGCGCCGCGCACGAGTTTCCAGTCGCCCTCGCGCACGGCGAGCAGCGCGGCGTTGCGCCAGAAGAGGCGCTCGTGCGGCGCGCCCGATTTCTCGCCGGTGAGATAGGGGAGCAGGTTCACGCTGTCGTATTTCCTGTCGGTCGGCATCGGCACGCCCGCGACCCCGAGCGCGGTGCCGAAAACATCCACGGAACTCACGGGCCGCTCGTCGCTGCGACCGCCGGGGATTTTTCCCGGCCACGAAATTACAAACGGCACGCGCACGCCGCCCTCGTAAACGGTGCCCTTCGCCCCGCGCAACGGGGTGTTGTCGGAGCCGTTGATGCCGACGGGGCCGCCGTTGTCGGAAAAGAAAAACACGAGCGTGCGCCGCTCCTGGCCGCTCTCGCGCAGCGCGCCGAGCGCCTCGCCGATCGCGTCGTCCATCAGGCTCACCTGCGCCGCGTATTTCTGCCGCAGCGGATCCTTGATCGCGGCGAAGCGCGAGAGGCGCTCGGGCGTGGGCTCGTTGGGTGTGTGCGGGGCGTTGAACGCGAGGTAGAGGAACCACGGCTCGCCCGTGTGGCGTCGCACAAACGCCGCCGCTTCCGCGCCCAGCGCCGTGGTCATGTGCTCGGGCGGCTCGATGGCCGCGCCGTTGCGCTCGACCGGCACGGTGTATTCGACGGCGGGGTTGTTTTTCCAGTCGCGGTAGCGATGCCCGCCGCCGATGAAGCCAAACGTCTCCGCAAACCCGCGCCGCCCCGGCGCAAATTCCGGCGCCGCCCCGAGATGCCACTTGCCGATCCAGCCGGTGGCGTAGCCGGCGGGTTGCAGGCGCGCGGGCAGGAGGGTCTCGGTCGTGGGCAATCCCTCGCGATGGTCGGCGGGATTGTAGAACGGGTTGCGCTCGTGGCCGAAGCGTTGCTGGTAGCGGCCGGTCATCAGCGCGGCGCGCGTCGGCGAGCAAAACGGATGCGTGACGTAGCCGCTCGTGAACCGCACGCCCGACTGTGCGAGGCGGTCGAGGTGCGGCGTCGGGATATCCTTTGCGCCCTGGAAGCCCGCGTCGGCGTAGCCTTGATCGTCGGAGACGATGAGGAGGATGTTGGGCTTGGCGGCGGAGTCGGCGGCGCGGGTGGTGGCGACGAACAGGAGCGCGAGGGCGAGCGCGAGGCGGGAAAGGTTCATGGTAGGGGAAAGGGGAGGCGGAGCTACCGGACGATTTTTCGCCGAGGCAAAGCGAAACTACTTGCGCGCGCTCGGTCCGGCTGGCGCGGCAACTCCCGCCGACACCACTTCATGCACCGCGCGCACGATGCGCTCCTCGACATCCGGCGCGAGGCGCGTCGGCAGGCCGTAGTAGTCCATCGCGGCCTCCGCCTCATAGCCGCCCTCGGCGAGGATGCGCGTCGATGGGATGTAGCACGGCACGTGGTTGGCGTAGGCGTTGATCCAGAGGCGCGACGCGCCGAGCTCGCGTTTCAGGCGGAGCGCGTAGTCCGCGACGACCTCGCCGCCAAGAAACACCATCGCGAACTCGCCCCCAAACGCCCACGCCTGCACCGGATACCGGATGCCGGCGGGAAGCGGTTCGCCCGCGTCGAGTTTCCTGAGGAACAGCGTGGCGGCGTAGGCGATGTTGGGTCGGGCTTTTAGGCGCGCCTCCAGCTCCGCCCGCGGGACCGCGCGCGCGAGCGGGATTTCGAGGGTCTGAAACTTCGCGCCGGTCACTCGCCCGACGGGCCGCAGCTCGCCGGCGAAGAGCCGTGCGACCTCGGCGGCGACGGTCTTTCCGTGCGCGGCCACGCCATCGAGCCCGCGCGGTTGCGGATCGGAGTCCGCGCCGCAGCCGATGGCCACGAGCGCGACCGCCCCGCTGTGCGCGGCCTCGATGCGCGCGGCGGCGTCGCCCGCCCAGTCGGGATGGATGAAGTTGTCGCCGCCCTTCAGCGTCGTGCAGTGGCACGCGTAGTTCACGAGCACCGCGCGCACGGCGCCGCTCGCGGCGTCCACCGCGCGCAACACCGGCAACGCCTGATCGACCGCGCCGCCGGGCTGGTCGGTGTAGCCGGCGTGTTTGCCGTCGACGATTTTGCGGCGGTTGACCGCGAAGCTCGCCGTGCCCTGCGCCCACGCGAGCCGCGCGGGCTGACGCGCGGTGAGCGCGGCGAGCGCGACCTCGATGAGTTTTTCGCGAAGCCGCTCGCCGTAACGCTCGATGCGCGCCGCCTCGGCCGGAGGCAGGTCGCGCGAAAACATGAATGGAATCGTGCCCGCGATCGCCGGGCCCGTGTGTTGGTGCGTCGCGCAGACGGCGATGCGCTCGCGCGTGATGCCGGGGTGTTTCGCACGCACGGCCGCCGCCACGGCGTCGCTGAGCGCCTCGCTCACCGCGATCACCTCGGCGGTCACGAGCACGACGGCGCCCTCCGCATCGCTCCCGATCGCGAGGGCACGCGCGGCGAGCGGCGTTTTGACGGTTGTGCTTTCGGTCGCGCGGGACTGGTAGCCTGACAACCAAATCGGCGAGTCCGGCGTGATGTCGACGCGCGCCGCGCCAACCAACACGGGCGCCTCGGCGGCACGCAGCGCCGCGGCGGCCAACAGGAAAAACGCGGGGCGGAGCAGGGAGCGGATCGAAGACTTCATGGGCGCGCGGGGTGACGCAGCGAGCGCGATTTGCCGGCGCGGCGCAAGCGGCGGTTGTGCGGCGCGGTGGCGTGGCGCGCGCCGCCGCACTCGCGTGTTGCCTCGGTCCGATCGATGCGCCAACTGAGCGGGTCCCCTGC
>JBEANZ010000765.1:0-6178 GCA_041165185.1 Verrucomicrobiota bacterium
TGCAAACCGTCCCAGCCGCCAGAACCGGCGCCCCCCGGAATCCTAAATTCAATGGCAGTGGGGTGGTGCCCTGGGCGTTCAACTTTTCGCCCCGTTGGAGCTTCCACTTCGCGAGAGCCACCCACCGAAAACAGCGAGGAGCCGATTTTTTTTATCGCGTCGTCGTCGCACGCCACCCGCCGTCCCCGGCGGGGTCAGCGATCCCGCCCTACCGCGATCCCGCGCGCCTCACTCGCGCTTCATCCGCAGCCGCGCGACAAACTTCACCGCGTAAAGATAGACGCGCTCCCGCACCACCTCCGGGTCGCCAGCCGTGCCCTGGATGCCCAGCTCCTCCACCTGATCGAGGATCGTGCCCTCGTAGGGATGCTGGATGATCCACGTGAGCATCTTGATCAGGTCCTCTTTCGGGAAACGCTCCTTCAGGTGGTCGAGCACGACTGGCGGCAGGTAGCGCTCGACGGGCATCTGGATCGCGTCGGGGATTGCGGCGACCAACAGGAGGTTGCGCACCGCCCGAAGATCGTCGGGCTCCAGCCCGGGCTGCCAGTCGGGGAGCTTGGCGCGCACAATATCGAGCTGCTCCTTGATGAAATCCTGCACGTCCTCGTCCTCGCTCGCGAACGGGGAGACCACGCCGTTGTCCGGCGGCACCCGAAAATCGATCGCGGCCACGTCCTTCTCCGTGATTTTTTTCCAAGGCGGCTCGGGCTTCGGCGGCGGCGCCACCGGCACGGGGACGGACGCGGGCGCGGACGCGGCGCCCGGAGTCGGCGCGGTGGGGGCGAGGGTGTTGGTCGGGGAAGTCGGCGGCTTTGCGGCGGCGGTGGCGAGGGCGATGGCGATGGCCGTTTCCTTGCTCGGCGGCACGAGCGCGCGCCCGCGGCGCTCGGCGAAAAACCCCATCGCCAGCCACGCGCCGGCGACGGCGAGCAGCCAGCCCTTCCCCGCGCGCGCCGCGAAGCGCTCGCCCGCATCCCAGCGAAACAGCCGCGCCCCCGCCACGCACGCCGCCCCGCCGATCACGAGCAATGCGAGCCAGTCGAACCGCCCCGCCGCAAACCCGCCGCCGTTCACGCACGCCTGGAGCGCCGCCACCGCGTAGCGCCCCGGGAAAAACGCCGAGAGGTGTTGCGCCCACTCCGGCAGCGACGCCAGCGACACCGCCACGCCACCGATGATCAGCATCGGCAGAAACACGCACTGCCCGAGCGCCTGCACGGCGGGGACGTTGTCCGCCAGCGCCGCGATCACGAGGCCGAGGCCGATGAACGCAAACGACACCAGCGCCAGCGCCCCGAGCAGCGCGACCGGATGCTCCGGCGGCGTCATACCCACCGCCATCGCCACGGCGAGCTGGAGCGCGCCCGCGCTCATCACGAGGAGGAAACGCACGAGCACGGCGTTGGCCACGAGCATCCACGTCGGGATCGGCGTGAGGCGGTAGCGCCGCCACACCCCGCGCTCGCGGTCGCCGACGAGCGAGGTCGGCAAGCCGAAGCACGCGCCGCCGAGCACGCCCACCGTGAGTAGCTCGCCCATGTGGCGCAGCAGCGGCACTTTTTCGAATCGGTAGAGCACCCAGAACGCCGCGAGGAAAATCAGCGGAAACAGATACCCGTAGATCAACGCGAGGCGGTTGCGGAAATGCAGCCGCAGCGACGCCGCGAAATGTTCACGCAGCGCGTTCACGCTCCGCCCTCCTCGTCGGCGCCGCGGGCTCGGTTGACCAATACGTCCTCCAACGCGGCCCGCCGCACGCTCAACTCCACCACGCCCGCGCGCTCCGCCGCGACGAGCGCCGTCAGCGCCGCGAGCGCCGCCTCCGCGTCGCGGCACCGAAACGAAACGGCTACGCCGTCGCACGTCAGACCCTCGATGCCCGGCAGCGCTTCCCAGCGCGCGCGCCCCACGGGCCGCGCCGTCACGAGCCGCACGCCGGTCGTGCCGCCGACCGCCGCCGCCAGCTCGCGCGGCGCGCCGACATTGACCACGCGTCCGTGGTCCACGATGGCCACGCGGTCGCAGAGTTTCTCCGCCTCATCAAGGTCGTGCGTGGCGAGCAGCACCGTGCAACCGCCGCGCCGGATCTCGCGGATGCTCGCGTGCAGCTCGCGGCGCGCCTGCGGATCGAGGCCGGTCGAGGGCTCGTCGAGCACGACGAGCTCGGGGCGATTTACAAACGCCAGCGCGAGCGCCAGCCGTTGACGTTGCCCGCCCGAGAGCGTGGCGAAGCGCGCGTCGGCCTTCTCCCCGAGCGCAAACCGCTCGATCAAAACCTCGGGCGTTTCCCGCTCGCGGAAAAACGCGCCGAACAACCGCAGCGCCTCGCGCGGCGTGAGCTGGTCGGGCAGCGCCGTGCTCTGGAGCGCGACGCCGATTTTCTGTTTCGCCTCGCGCGGCGCGCGGCGCACGTCCACGCCGCCCACGGTCAGCTCGCCCGCGTCGGGCTCGCGCAGTCCGACGAGGCACTCGATGGTCGTGGACTTGCCGGCGCCGTTGGGCCCGAGCAGTCCGAACACCTCGCCGCGCCCGATCTCGAAGCTCACGCCGCGCACCGCCTCGACGCGCCCGTAGCGCTTGCGGAGATCGTGGACGAGGACGTGGGCGGGCATCGGGGCGAAGAGACGTTCGCCGCGTGGATAGGTCGCGCCCGCAGGCGGAACAAGACCAATCACGGCGACGGGCGAGATCGGGTGGTGGTGGTTCCGGCTTCAGCCGATTCGACCAACTTCGGAACCGCCTGAAGGCGGAACTACGAACTCGGAAAACCGCACGCGCTCACTGGCGCGACTTCAGAAACGCGATCAGGTCGGCCAGCTCCTGGGTCGAGAGCGTCGCCTCGTAGCCGGGCGGCATCGGGGAGACGGTGCCGGGTTGCACGTCGGCGATTTCGTTGCGTGCGAGGCGGCGCTCGGTGTCGGGGCCGGTGGCGAGGACGATTTCGTCGGCGGCGTCTTTGCGCACGAGGCCCGTGTGCGTCTCGCCGCTTTTCGTGGTGACGACGAGCGGCTCGAAACCGCGCACCATCGTCGCGCTCGGCCACACCACCGCCTCGAGCAGATCGCGCTCGGTGCGGAGCTTGCCGATGCTCGTGAGGTCCGGGCCGAGCCGGCCGCCGAGGTAGCCGAGCGTGTGGCAGAGCTTGCAGGCGGCCTTGTCGCTGTGAAACACCGCCTGCCCGCGACGGATGTCGCCGTCGCGCGTGCGCGCGAGCAGTTCGTCGACGTGCGTCGACTGGCGCGCAGCGTCGGCGTCGAGGCGCGCCGCCAGCTCGGCGGCGCGCGCGCGGACGTTGGCCGGATAGGCGGCGAAGAGCGCCGTCAGGCGCGCGGCGCGCAGGCCGGCGACACCCGGCGAGGCGCGCAGGGCCGCGACGAGGCGCTCGCCGAGTTCGGCGCTCGGTGATTTTTCAAACGCGGGCAGCAGCTTCGGCAGCTCGAGCGCGCCGACGGTTTTCAGCGCGTCGGCCAACGCGAGGCGCTGCTCCGCCGCGAGCGGCGCCTTCGCGAGCACGCCCGCCGCCGCCCCGCGCGCGAGCAGCGAGCGCATCGCGCCGAGCTGCCCGACGAGAAAGTCAAACAGCCCCGGCTCCAGCGCACCGAGGGCGGCGACGGGCGCGGTCGCGAGGGCGTCGAGGCGCACGTCGTCCGGCGCGCCCTCGTCGCGGCCGAGCCGAGCGAGCGCCATCGCCAACTCGGCGTGTCCGCTTTTCGGCCAGGGCAACACCCGCGCCGTCGCCACCGCCTCGCGCGTGGGCGCGCGCTCGCCCGCGGTGAGCACGGCGGCGAGCGCGGCGAGCCAGCGCGTGGGTGATTCCTTCAGGCCCGCCGTCGCCATCGCGCGCAGCGCGAGCTGGCGCGCGGCGCCGGGCGCAGCCGCGTCGATCGCGACCGACGCCAACAGGTCCTGAATCGCCGGCGACGGCGCGAGTCGCGCGAGTTGCGCGCCGAGGTCGGCGCGATCGGTTTCGCCGAGTTCGGCCGCCCGCGCGATCTGGCGGCGGAAGAAATTGGCGAGCGCGTCGCCCCATTCCGGATGGTGCCCGGCGACCCACGCCGCCGTCTGCCGCACCATCGGATCGGGAGCGTCGAGCCAGCGCACGACGTCGCTTGCGACGAGTCCGCCGCTTTCCATCTGGTCCAGCGCGACGAGCGCCGCGCGAATGGCGCGCGGGTGAGCGGCCCGCTTGAGTTGCGCGGCCACCCGACCGCGGTCGGCGATTTCCATGAGCGCGTAGGTGAGCGAGTGATCGAGCACGCGCGGGGCGGCGGCGGCGGGCGCGCCCGTCGCGGTGCATTTCGTTTCGCCCAAGCGCGCAATCGCGGCGAACAACGGCTCCACCGCGCGCGGATCGCCGAGGCGGCCGAGCGCCTCGGCGGCCATGCGGACGAGCACGGGATTTTCCCGCGTGAGCAGGCCGACAAGCGCGTCGAACGCCGCCGCGTCGCGCCACAGGCTCACGGTTTGCAGCGCGGTGTGGACGACGCCCGCATCCGCATCCGTCAGCGCCGCGTGCACGGCTTCGCGCGCGGTGGGGCCGGCGATGCGGGAGAGCGCCCAGAGGGCGTTGCGGCGCGCGCCGGGAGACGCCGCACCGGTGGCGGCGGTGCGCAGCGCGGCGATGGCGGGCGCGCCGAGTTTGCCGAGCGCGGCGATGGCGCGCTCGCGGACGTAGGGACGCTCGTCGGCGAGGAACTTGGTCAGCTCCGTCGGCGCGAGCGCGGCCCACGCGATCTCTTGCCCGCGCGGGTCGGCGGGGGCGGGCGCGCCGGTTTTGCGGATGCGGTAGAGCGCGCCCAGCACGTCGGGTTTCGCGAGCTGCGAGGTCGGGCAACAGATTTTATACCAGCCGCCGGTGTCGACCACGAGGAGGCTGCCGTCGGCGTCCTCGAGCACGTCGGTCGGGTGGAAATCGCGGTTGTCCGAGGTGAGGAAGTCGGTGTCGCGCGTGGTGAACGTCGCGCCGTCGGGGACGAGTTCGTGGCGGACGATTTTGTGGAGGTTGAAATAGGAGACGAAGAGGTTGTCGCGGTAGCCGTCGCCAAACGTCCCCGAGCGATACGCGGTCGCGCCGGCGGGCGCCGCCGCGCCCATGTGCGTCATCATCGGCATGAGATCGCCGGTGCGCGGGTGGCCGGCGAGCGCGGCGTTTTCCTTGCCGTAGACGCCGCCGTAGATCGAGTGGATGAGGCCGTCGCGCTGGCCGGCGACGCCGATTTGGAAAAACGTGCCGCTGAGAAAGCGCTCGCCGGTGGGCGAGAAGGCGAGGCCGACGGGGTTGTCCATGCCGCCGGTGAGCACGGGCTCGAGGCCGCCGCCGTCGGGCCGCGCGCGAAAAATGTGCGAGGCGCGCGTGGTGAACGCGCGGCCGTTGCCGAGCGTGTGCCGCTGCTCGGCAAACGCGCCCTTCGTCCAGTAGATCCACCCGTCGGGCCCGAGGTAGGGACCGTGGAGATCGTTGGCGCAGCCGGTAAGGGTCTTGCCGTCGAACCACGGCGCGCGTTGCACGGAGGCGGCGTCGCCATCGGGCGCGGACGGTGTGAGTTTCCAAATCTCCGGCGGCGCCGCCGTGTAGAACGCCCCCTCGTGAAACAGCGCGCCCTGCGGAAACATCAGCCGGTCGGCAAACACGCGCCCGCTCGTGAAACGCCCGGCGCCATCGGCCGCGTCGAGCCGCACGACGCGGTGCGGCTTTGCGAGGATCTGCTTGTCGGACCGGTCGCTCAGCCCGGACGAATCGGTCGCGTAAAGCCGCCCCGCCTCGTCAAACGCGATCGAGATCGGGCGGTCGACGAGCGGCGGGCCGGCCACGAGTTCGACGGTGAAGCCCGCCGGCACCGTGAGCGTTTGCGTGGGAAACGTGAACGACGCCGTCGAAGGCGCAGGCGCGGCGGCGACGGGAGCCGCAGCGGCGAATGGGACGGGAGGGAGCAGCAGCACGGCGACGGCAAGTGCAAGCGAGGCGCAAGCGGCGCGCACAACACGCCGGCGCGCGAACAGAGAAACGGGGTGGCTCACGGCCTCGCACCTGAGTCTCCGTGGCACGGAGTGGCAACGCCCAAAAAACGCTAAGCGGCCGCTGGCGTCGACGCCGTCGTTGCAGCCGTCGCACGCGCGTCGGCAGCGCCACGTCGTAGCGGCGGGCGTCCCGGCCCGCCGGCGGGAATCGCAGCCG
>JBEANZ010000766.1:0-6565 GCA_041165185.1 Verrucomicrobiota bacterium
GCTGCAAGCCGCGCACCGCCGCTTCAATCTCCGCCGTCGTGGCAAATCCGCACATCGCCAGATCAAGATAGCCCTCGTCGATCGAGTTGCGCTGCACGAGGGGCGTAAGCGTTTCGCAGACGTCGAACATCCGCCGCGACACCTTCGAGTAGAGCCCGCTCGTGTGCGGCAACATGATGAGGTCGGGGCAAACCTTGAGTGCGCGCTGCGTGGGCATCGGCGTGTAAACGCCGCACGCGCGCGCCTCGTAGCTCGCCGAGGAGATGATGCCGCGCTCGCGTCCACCGACGGCGCACTTGGTGCCGCGCAACTCCGGCTTCAGCGCCAGCTCGCACGACACGAAAAACGCGTCGGCGTCGAGGTGGACGATGAGAGGCAGGCGCGCGGGCACGCCGCGATTGCCGCAAAACGCCGCCGCGCGGCAACGGCAAAGCGCGTTCAAAAATAAAGTGCTGGCCTCGCCCGACGCGCGCCCCTTGCTTCGCGGCGCTTTCGCCCCCCGCCCCACCCCATGATCCTGATCGCCATCTTTGCCGTCATCGTCGTTGCCATGGCCTGGCTCTGCCACAGCAGCAACTGTGGCGGCGACGGCGTTTGATTTCGGCGTTGCGGGGACCGGAGCCCCGCCCACTCTCGCGCCCATGGGACGTCAATGGCTCCACGCAAAACGCGCGATCGTTAACCTCAAGAAAGGCCAGACGGTCGGGAAACTCGTCAAGGAAATGACCGTCGCCGCCAAGCTCGGCGGCGCCGATCTCGAGGCCAACGCACGGCTCCACGCCGCCGTTGAAAAGGCCAAGAAAGCCAGCGTCACGCGCGACGTGATCCAGCGCGCCATCAACAAGGGCGCCGGTATCGGCGACGACCGCCTCATCCTTGAGCACGTCGTCTACGAGGGCTACGCGCCGCACAAGGTCCCCGTCGTCGTCGAGGTGATGACCGACAACCTCAACCGCACCGCGGGCGAAATCCGCCTGCTCTTCAAGGAGGGCGGCATGCTCGGCGGCGCGGGGAGCATGAAATTTCTCTTCGACCACGTCGGCCTCGTCGAGGCGCACCGCGCCGGCACCGACATCGATCTCGAAGCCGCCGCCATCGAAGCGGGCGCAAATGATTTCGAGGCCCTCACGCACGCGCAAAACGACGACATTCCAGAGGGCCACGCCGGCGCTCGCTTCCTCTGTGACCGCACGGCGGTCCACGCGGTCTCGACGTGGCTCAAGCAAAACGGCTGGACCGTCGTCACGAGCGAGCCCGGCTACATCGCGAAAAACTACCCCGAGCTCGACGACACCGCGCGTGGCCACGTGGGCGAATTTCTCCAATCGCTTGAGGACCACGACGACGTGCAACGCGTCTGGGCGGCGGTGAAGTAGGCGGCGGGGCACGAGCGTAGCGGCGGGCGTCCCTGCTCGCCGAAGTCTCCCGTCCACTCTGAAGCCCAGCGGGCAGAGACGCCCGCCGCTACGCGCTCGCCCGCCGCCCGCGCTCCGGGTTTCGTTTGCGTGTCCCGCCGCGAGCCTGCTTGCGTTTCCCGTGTGACGACCGCGTCCGTGGAAAAATCCCCCGCTCCCCGCTGGCTTGTGCCCACGGCCGGCGCGCTGCTCGCCCTCGCCGCGCTCGCGGCCTACGCCAATAGTTTCGCCGGTCCCATGGTGTTCGACGATATTCCGTCGATTCGCGAAAACCCCACCATCCGCGATCTCCGCGATTTCGCGGCTGTGTTGTCGCCGCCGAACAACGCCGGCGAGACCGTGAGCGGCCGACCGCTCGTCAACCTCTCTCTCGCCCTCAACTACGCCGTCGGCGGCCTCGCGCCGTTCGGCTACCATCTCGTCAACCTCCTCATCCACGTCGCCGCCGGGCTCGCGTTGTTCGGCGTGCTGCGCCGGTCGTTTGAATTGCCGCGCATGCCGCTGCCGTTCCCCTCGCCGACGCTCGCGACACCGCCGCTCGCCTCGGCGTCGGCGCGCACTGCGGTCGCGTTCACCATCGCGGCGCTCTGGCTGCTCCATCCGCTGCAAACCGAATCCGTCACCTACCTCATCCAGCGTGCCGAGGCGCTCATGGGGCTGTTTTACCTGCTGACGCTTTACCTGTTCGTGCGGTCCGTCGGCTCGGCGCACCCGGGGCGCTGGCAGACGCTTTCGGTCGCCGCATGTTTCTGCGGCATGGCGACCAAGGAGGTCATGGTCTCCGCGCCGCTGCTCGTGTTGCTCTATGATCGGGCGCTGGTGGGCGGCACGTTTCGCGCGGCGTGGCGGGCGCGCGCGTGGTATTACGTCGGGCTCGCCGCGTCGTGGTTCGTGCTCATCTGGCTCGCGCAGCACGCCGGCACGCGCGGCGGCACCGCCGGACTCGGCACCGACGGCGTGAACGCCTGGTCCTACGCGCTCACGCAGTGCCTCGCGATCGGGAAGTATCTCAAACTCTCCGTGTGGCCGAGCCCGCTGGTGTTCGACTACGGCGTGCGCGTGGAGGAAGCCTTGCTCCCCGTGCTGCCGCAGGCGCTGGTGCTCGTCGCACTCGTCGGCGCCACCGCCTACGCGCTCTGGAAAAACACCGTGCTCGGCTGGATCGGCGCCTGGTTCTTCGCCATCCTCGCGCCAAGCTCGAGCGTGATCCCGGTCGTCTCCCAACCAATCGCGGAGCACCGCATGTATCTTCCGCTCGCCGCCGTGCTCGCGTTGGCCGTGTGGGCCGCCGTGCGCTGGGGTGGACAACGCGCCGTCGCCCTCGGGCTCGCGCTCGCAGTCGCCGCCGGCTTCGCGACGCGCGCGCGCAACACCGATTACCAATCCGACACCGCGCTCTGGAAAGCCACGCTTCGCGACTACCCTACCAGCGCGCGCGCGCACGCCAACGTCGGCCTCCTCCTCTCCACCGCCGGCCGCCACGACGACGCCGCCGGGCGCCATCGCGAGGCCGCGCGCCTGCTCGGCGACGCCCCCGCCCGGCTGAACAACATCGGCAACAACCTCACCCACCAGGGCCGCGCGCGCGACGCCCTCCCCTATCTCGAACGCGCCGTCGCCCTCGATCCGCAGGTCGCCAAGACCCGCTACAATCTCGCCGGCTGCTTCCTCCAACTGGGCCGCGGTGCCGACGCGATCCCGCACTACGAGGCGGCCGTCCGCCTCAACCCCACGCTAGTCGAGGCGCACAACAACCTCGCGGTCGTCCTCGCCGAAACGGGCCGTCCCGCCGACGCCCTTCCGCACCACCGCGAGGTGCTCCGGCTGCGCCCGGATTATCCCGACGCGCATTTCAATCTCGGCAACACGCTCAACACCCTCGGCCACGCGGCCGAAGCCGCCGCCGCGTATGCCGAGGAAATCCGCCGCCACCCCGCCCACGCGAAAGCGCTCTACCGCCTCGGCACGCTCGCGCTGCGCGACCGTCGCGCCGACGCCGCCCGCCAACATTTCGCCGCCGCCCTCCGCGCGCAGCCGGATTTCCGCGCGCCCTTCTCCGACGTCGCCCACGCGCACCTCCGCGCCGGCCGGCTCGCCGACGCCCAAATTTTTCTCGAATCAGTTCTCGCCGTCGTCCCCGACGATGCACGCGCCCGCGCGCTCCTCGCGGAGGCGCACGCGCAGCTCGCCGCGCAGCCCGCCGCCACGCGCGCGCCCGCGCAGCCATAGCGCTTCCATACTTACGGAGCACGCGCGCTCGCGGGCCACGCCCGCTTTCCGCTTTCGCACCGACGCCGCGCCGCGCCTTCTCGCCGCGCCGCTTGTCTTCACGCGCGCGCCCGCCCACCTTCTGCGTCGCCCCATGCGCCCTCCGTCGCTCCCCACTTTTCTGCGCGCGATCTTTTCGCTCGTCGCCGCTCTCGCCGCCGCGCGCGCCTTCGCCGCCGAGCCCGCGCCCTTCACCGCCCGCGAGATCGCACAGGGCTTCCGCGACCACGTCGTCCTCGCCAAGCCCCACGCCGCGCACCGCGCGACCGTCGACGCCGCCGAGACGCGCGAGGGCCTGCGCGTGCACAAGAAATTCTCCCGCTTCGGCGATCTCCGCGCTGTCGAACTCGACGATTCCGACAACGCCCCCGCCGCGCTCGCGCGCCTCCGCGCCACCGGCCGCTACGAATTTGTCGACGTCGATCGGCTCTACCGCGCCACCGTCACCCCCAACGATCCCCAGCTCGCCAACCAGTGGGCGATGAACAACAACGGCCAGTCCAACGGCGTGCCCGGCGCCGACATCAAGGCCCTCGCCGCGTGGGACATCCTGCGCGACGCCCCCGGCATCATCGTCGCGGTCGTCGACAGCGGCCTCAACACCAACCACCAGGACATCGCCGCCAACGTCTGGCGCAACCCCGCCCCCACGTTCGGCGACGTCAACGGCGCGCGTTTCCTCAACACCGGCCGCCGCGGCGCCATCGCCGACGGCGCCGTCGCCGACGACAACGGCCACGGCACCCACGTCGCCGGCACCGTCGGCGCAGTCGGCAACAACGGCTCCGGCGCCGTCGGCGTCGCCTGGCGCGTGCAAATCATGCCCGTGAAAGTCCTCACCGAAACCGGTATCGGCTCCACCACCGACATCATCGCCGGCATCGACTACGCCGTCGCGCGCGGCGCGCAAATCATCAACGCCAGCTTCGGCGAGACCGCCGGCAGCGGCTTCGACGCCGCGATGTTCGCCTCGATCTCCGCAGCGCGCGCGGCCGGCGTGCTCTTCGTCGCCGCCGCCGGCAACGACGCCTCCGACCTCAACCTCTCCGCGCACTACCCGGCGAGCTTCGCCCTCGACAACATCGTCACCGTCGGCAGCTCCAACCGCAACGACTTCGTCTCCACGTTTTCCAACTACGGCGCCCCCGTCGATCTCCTCGCGCCCGGCGAAGCCATCGTCTCGCTCCTCTACTCCAACAACACCGGCACCGCCACGCTCAGCGGCACCTCGATGGCCGCGCCGCACGTCTCGGGCGCGCTCGCGTTGCTGAAAACGCGCTTCCCCTCCGACACCCCGCGCCAGCTCGTCAACCGCCTCCTCCGCGCCACCGATCCCGGTGACAAGTTCCTCGGCAAGGCCGTCACCAACGGCCGCCTCAACCTCCTCCGCGCCCTCACCTCCACCGACAACCGCCCCTTCAACGACGACTTCGCCACCCGCGCGCGTCTCGTCGGCAGCAATCTCATCGGCCGCTCCAGCAACGTCGGCGCGACCGCCGAAGCCGGCGAGCCCGCCCACGCCGGCACGACCGCCGCCGCCTCCCTCTGGTGGGAGTGGACCGCGCCCGCCACCGGCGAGGTCAGCGTCGACACCGCCGGCAGCGGCTACGACACCCTCCTCGCCCTCTACACCGGCACGGCGCTCGACGCGCTCACGCCCGTCATCGCCAACGACAACGACCGCGCCAACCTCACCAGCCGCCTCATCTTCATCGCGCAGGCGGGCGTGACCTACCAGATCGCCGTCGCCGGGAAAAACGGCGCGACCGGCCTCACGTTGCTCAACCTCGGCACCACCCCCGCCAACGATCTGTTTGCCGACGCCGTCAAACTCTCCGGCCGCAACGCGCGCATCACCGGCTCCAACGCCCACTGCTCTCTCGAAACCGGCGAGCCGCGGATCCTCGGCTTCGCGGGCGGCACGTCGCTCTGGTATGCCTGGACCGCGCCCGCCGGCGGCCAGTTCCAAGTCGCCGCCACCAGCACCGACTTCGATCCGCTGCTCGGCGTTTTCACCGGCGCGACCCTCGGCACGCTCGTCTCCGTCGCCGCCAACGACAACGCCGCCCCCGGCACGCTCACCACCGGCAGCCTCTGCACGTTCACCGCCGTCGCCGGCACGACCTATTTCTTCAAGGTCGATTCGAAGAGCCTCGGCACCATCGGCCAGTTCACGCTCACGCTGAACGACTCGCGCTGGCAGGCCATCACCGGCTCCGCGATCACCGGCTCCCCCGCCGTCGCCGACGACGGCACCGTTTACGTCGGTAGCACGGATCGCTCGCTCTACGCGTTCAACGCCGACGGCACGACGAAATGGACCTTCGCCACCGCCAACATCATCGACACCTGCTCGCCCGCCATCGGCGCCGACGGCACCGTTTACGTCGGCTCGTTCGACGGCCGGCTCTACGCCGTCAATCCCGACGGCACGCAAAAATGGGCGCGCAGTTTCAACCCCACGACCGCGACCGCGTTCACCGCCGCCAACAGCCCCACGCTCGCCGCCGACGGCACGATTTACCTCAAGCCCTCCGACGGTTTTCTCCACGCTCTCAATCCCGACGACGGCGCGACCAAGTGGAGCCGCAACCTCAACGGCCCCGCTTCCTACGCCAGCGCCGCCCTCGCCTCCGACGGCACGATCTACCAGGGCACCGATCGCGGCAACCAGTCTTCCGCCTTCCTCTACGCGCTCAACCCCGCCGACGGCTCCGTCAAGTGGCGCTACCCCGCCGACACCACCACCGTCCTCGACGACATCTACACCGCCCCCGCGATCGATGCGGCGGGCAACATCTACTTCGGCGTCCTCAACTCCGCGAAATTTTATTCGCTCACGCCGACCGGCGCGCTCCGCTGGGTCTACGCCGGCGCGACGA
>JBEANZ010000767.1:0-4112 GCA_041165185.1 Verrucomicrobiota bacterium
GGTGCGGGCGGGGGCGGGGGTGGAGCTGACGTTGGGGAGTTCATCAAGCGTAGTTTAGCACAGCGTGCGTGCTCTACGCCTTCTCATTCCTACTAGTTGGGCTCTTCGTCACGTGACTTCCGGGTCGAGCTTCGCGAGCAAATCAGGCTGATCGATTTTCCACCAATACTCTTCCTTCTTCTTCGGGGAGTGGTGCTTGTAGATGGCGACCAAACCAAGGAGCTGCATCGGATCATCCGCGAGAAATTCCCACTCGCCCTTGTTCGCGAACCACCACCCCTCCGCCGTATCATACCGCAGCGCCCAACCCTTCCGCTCAAGAACCACGAGCGCGGTGTTGTAGACGTTCAGGTGGCTGAAAAGGTGCGGGACAAACCTGTCCTGCGGCTGATCGGTCGCTTCTTGCGCGCGGGCGTAGTGCTGCCGGACGGACGGCGGGAGCGGACGTTGCGGGGTGTGCCCCAAGGCGGACCGTTGTCGCCGCTGCTGGCGAACATCATGCTCACCCCGCTGGACCGGGAACTGGAGAAACGCGGCCGGCGCTTCGCGCGCTACGCCGACGATTTTCTGGTGCTCGTGTCGGACCGCCGCGAGGCGGAGCGGGCGATGAGGGAGGAGGTCGCGTTCGTGGCAGGAGAACTGAAGCTGACGGTGAACGCGGCGAAGAGCCGCGTGGACCGGTTGGCGCGGAGCGTCTTCCTCGGCTGCCGCATCGAGCGGAAGAAAATCCGCTGGAGCGAGGCCGCCGTGGAGGAGTTGTTCGGCGCACTGCCCGCTGCGCGGGCCCCCGTGCTTCTCACCCTCCGCTGCGCTCCGGGCCACGCCTGCGGCGTGACCATCTCCGCGCTGCCGCGCTTCGTCCGGAGCGAGGTGCGCCGCCTGACGAGTCGGACGTGGGGCGTGTCGACGGAACGTAGGCTCGGGAGCCTCGGCCGTTACGTGCGAGGCTGGTTCGGTTACTACCGGATCAGTCGCACGTGGGGCGAGGTGCGCGAGCTGGACAAGTGGATGCGCCGGCGCGTGCGGCAATGTTACTGGAAGCAATGGGGACGTTCCCGGCGGCGGCGGCGCATGCTGCTGCGGTTGGGGACCGATCCGGCGACGGTGCATCTGGCGTCGCGCAGTCGGAAGGGCTGCTGGCGGATGAGCACGAACAGTCTCGTGCAAGCCGCGCTCACGAACGAGTGGTTGGGCAAACAGGGGGTGCCGGATTTGCCGGCGCTCTGGGTCGCTTTTCATTACCCGCCGCCGTCGAAGCCGGAGCCGAAAGCCCCGGGGACGGCCGCGGAGGGGTAACCACTACGGAACCGCCGGATGCGGACCCGCATGTCCGGTGGCGTGGGGGCCGGAGGCTAATTACCTCCGGCTACCCGATTAGGCCACTTGGATACACTCATGATTTCGGTGCAACGTAAGCTGTCTTGCAATCTGATGCGCCGCAATCTGGGCAGCGTCTGCCAGAGCGCAGCCAACAGTTCTCGCACCAAATCAGATGACAGCGGCAACAAACCTTTGCAAGGCTCGCGCGTGGATTGCTCAACGCCATCAACTTGTCCATCATCGTCGGCTCGTGCTCCTGATGGTGAATCTCAGCGTCACCCCAACTATGCTTGCAACGGTTGCATATTACATCACCGCTGAACACGCTCTTCCAAAGTTTTCGCAACCATTGCATGTGGTCGAGTGGCCTAACCTTTTATTAACCAACTCCGGACTGGTTGTTTCATGTCGCATAGCACGGTGGCGCACGACGCTGCGCGCAAGAGGTTATTTCAAATGCAGTCCGGCACTTAGGCACGGTAAAGGACGGTCTTGGTGTCGGCGTATCTCCGGCTAAGACGACGGGAATGTCGCATAGCAAACCGTCGGGTTCACAACCCGACCGCAAGGCGTCCGGCGGGCCTGCCCCGGTCAAGCCGCTCTCGGAGCGGATGCGCGAGGCGCTCCGCCGCGGTCGCTACAGCCATCGCACGGAGGAAGCCTACCTGATGTGGTGCCGGCAGTTTGTGGCGTTCCACGGGGGCGTCTCGCCGATGCGGCTCGGGGAGGTGGAAATCACCGCGTTTCTGAACGCTGCGACTTGCGGTCTCGGCATCGCCAGCCCGGCGGACGCGACCGCGCCGTAACGAGCCGATCAATTCATGCGTGCGCTGCGCCGGCTGGCGGCTTGCCACACTTGCCGTGTCCCCTACGGTCCGGCGCGTGGACTACCGCAAGATCATCACCCTTGAGACGGGCAAACGCAGCGGCAAGCCGTGCATCCGCGGGATGCGCATCACGGTGCAGGACGTGCTGGAATATCTCGGAGGCGGCATGACGGTCGAAGAGGTGCTGGCGGATTTCCCCGAACTCACGCGTGAGGACATTCAGGCGTGCTTTGCGTTCGCCGCTGATCGGGAGCGCACGCTTCTCTCCGCGAAGGCGTGAAACACCACGTCGGCTCAAGGTTCGTCGGGAAAGGCAGCGACGGCTCGGAGAGCCGTCCTGCCACGCGTTGGTCTTCTCGCAGCGGTCGGCTCGGTGATGCTGCGTGTCGTTCGCACCCTAAACCGATTGGGGATTACCGATGATGAGACGACCGTGGTTTGAAAGTAGGGCGGGGTCTGTGACCCGCCCTCGGGACGCGAAAGGGCGGGGCAAAGACCCCGCCCTACACTCGAACCGCGTCACGTCCTTCCGAAAGTCTCAACCGTTGACGCAATGAACGACCAAGCCACGTCCTCACTCAAACGCCGTCTCGGCGCGCGCACCGTTCGCACCGACGATGCCGCGCGTCACGCGGCGTCGTTCGACAGCAGCAAGATTCCCTTTTTGCCCGAGGCGGTGATCCACCCGCGCAAGGAGGCGGACATCGGTGTGGTGCTCGCGCTCGCCAACAAATTCCGCGTGCCGGTGACCACGCGCGGACGGGGCACGACGCTCACGGGCGCAGCGACGCCGGTGCGCGGCGGCTGGGTGCTCGACATGATGGCGCTCAACAAAATCACCATCGATGGTGACGCGGGCATGGCTCACGTGGGCGCGGGCGCGAAGGTCGGCGACATCCAGCGCGCGGCGGAGGCCGCCGGCTGGTTCTACCCGCCCGATCCGTCGTCGAAGGAATACTGCACCATCGGCGGCAACATCGCGTGCAACGCCGGCGGCATGCACGGTGGCAAATACGGCGTGACGCGCGACTTCGTCGTGGCACTGCGCGGGTTTCTGCCGACCGGGGAATTCGTGGAGTGGGGAACCGCGACGAAGAAGTTTTCCGCCGGTTTCAACATGCGCGACCTCTGGATCGGGAGCGAGGGGATGCTCGGCGTCGTGACCGGCGCGGTGCTGAAACTGATCCCGCAGCCGGCAGCGCGCTGGACGCTGCTCACCTCGTTTCGCGACGAGACGGTGGCGCTACGCGCGGCCCTCGCGCTTTTCCGCACGCGCGTGCAGCCGGCGATCTGCGAGTTCCTCGACCGCGAGAGCGTGCTGTGCGCGGAGCGCGCGATGCAGACCACGATTTTTCCGGGGCAGGCGGGGCGGCCGGTGATCTTGCTGGAATTGGCCGGCACGAAATTGGAAGTGCGCGAGCAGCGCGCGGCGTTGCTTGCGTGGGCCACGGCCCACGCCGCCGGCCATCGCGTCGCACGCACGCGCGACGAGGCGGAGCAGCTCTGGGCCGTGCGGCGAAAGTGTTCGGGCGCGATGTTCGAACTCGGCGACGCGAAGCTCAACGAGGACGTGGTCCTGCCGATGCGCAGCTACGTGAAGTTCGCGCGGTTTCTCGCGCGGCTGAAGCGAGAGTCGGGCTTGCACGTGCCGACGTTCGGCCATCTCGCCGACGGCACTCTCCACGTGAACATCATGTATCACCGCGCCGACGCGCAGGAGACGCGCGCCGCAGAAAAAGCGGTGCAGCTCCTGATGGAAACGGTGGTGGCGCTCGGCGGCGCGATTTCCGGCGAGCACGGCATCGGGCTGGCGAAGACACCGTTTCTCCGCATCCAACACTCGCCCGCGCAAGTGCGCGCGATGCAGGCGGTGAAAGCGGCGCTCGATCCGAAGGGAATCTTGAATCCCGGGAAAATGTTCGACGTGTTTCACGTGTGGAAGCACGAGAAGTTGGTGGTGCACCT
>JBEANZ010000768.1:0-2890 GCA_041165185.1 Verrucomicrobiota bacterium
CGGTCGAGGTCGTGGATGAAGTCGCCGTAGGGGCCGGCTTTGCTCGTGCCTTGGGACTCCGCGGACGGCGTGACGAGTTCGTGCACGGCGACAGGAGCAAAATAGAGGAAGAACGGCGCAGGCTGACCGGCTTGTTTCGCCAGCCAACCGACGGCGCGCTCGGTGAGATCGCCCATGGTCTTCGGGTCGTCGCGCTCGGGTGCGTCGAGGCCGAGTGACTTTTCGGACGGCGTGAGTTTGGCGGAGCGCAGACCGTAGACGTGGTGGTCTTCGACGAAGACACGTGACTTGTCGTTGTGATTTTGGGGCACGGCGAACTGGTAGTCGAAGCCGAGTTCGAGGGGCCCGGGTTTGAGTTCTTTGGTGAAGTCGACGCGTGGCTCGGTGCCGTAGCCGAGGTGCCACTTGCCGACAAAACCCGTAGCGTAGCCGTGCTTCTTCAGCAGCGACGCGATGGTCGGACGCGTGGTCTCGATGAGCAGCGGGTCGAGGGTGTTGGCGACGCCGCCGTGGTTGAGCGAGGTGCGCCAGCAGTAGCGGCCGGTCATGAGCGCGTAGCGCGTGGGCGTGCAGACGGAGGACGGCGTGTAGGCGTCGGTGAAGCGCCGGCCCTCGCGCGCGAGGCGGTCGAGGTGCGGTGTGCGCACGAGCGCGGGATCGGCGCCGTAAGCGCCGAGGCTGCCGTAGCCGTAGTCGTCGCTGAGGATGACGACGATGTTGGGCGTGGCGGTTGTCGCGGCGGCGAAGGAACCCGCGGCGGCGGATAGTGTGATGAGAAACGAAAGGAGGCGACGGAGGGCGGAGGATTTCATGGGGAGGAATTTTTTCAGCCGGAACGATGTGAAAGAAAACCACGGATGGACACGGATAGACACGGATTCAAAAGGGCAAAGACCGGATCGAAATGCGCGGTCGCCCCTCACGTTCTGGGGTGTTTGCGGGACGGAGTGCCGGCAACAAGCCGCCTTCCTGAAATCCGTGTCCATCCGTGGTTCAACCGGATCGTTGCGGTTCAAAACCGAAACGTCGAACTCAGCGAGACGCCGAGGGCGCTGGGGAGCAGGCGTTGCTCGACGAAGCGGCCGCCGGTGCCGTCGTCGAGCGCGGTCCACGGGGCGACGTTGCGGTTGTTGAAAACATTTTGGAATCGCAGTTGGGACTCCCAGCGGATGCGGCGCTGCGTGAGCACGCGGCTGTATTCGAGCCACGCGTCGACGTTGAAGGTCTTCGCGCCGAAGAACGGCTGCGTGATGTCGAAGAGCGCGGTGCCGGGGCGGACCTTGTAGCCGATCACGGGCTCGTCGCGCCAGGTGAAGGCGCTGCCGAGGGCGAAGCCCTTCAGGCGCGACACGGGATCGAAGCGGTAGCGCGTGACGCCGCTGAACTGCCACTCGCTCGAGCGCGTCTGGCGGATGCCGATGGTGAGTTTGTCGTTGGCGGCCTCGTTGGTGACGAGGGTGGCGAGGGCGCCGACGGTCGCGCCGAGCGTGGAGTTGACGGGCAGCGCGGACTTGGCCTGCCACTCGGGGAGATTGCGCGCGATGTAGGCGAAGAGGCGCGCGCCGCGGTCGTCGATGGTCGTGATGTTTTTGCTGCCGGTGAGCATGAGCCGGAGGTTCGAGGTCGGGTTGCCCACGAGCTGGAATTCGTAGCCCTCCGTCTTGGTGGACTTGAACTCGCCCCACTGCGGGTTGGGCACGCGGTTCAGGTCGATGGCATCCCAGATGGAATTGATCGCGGCGCGCTTCTGGCCGGAGAGCGTGTTGTCGGTGACGTTTTTCTGTGTCGTCGAAAAACGATCAATCGATCCCTGAAGTTTTCCGCCGAGGAGCGTGAACTTGATCCCGACATCGTAGCCCTCGCCCTCGATGGGCGACGCGGGCACGCCGTCGATGTTGACGACGGACTGGTTGGACGGGACGAAGTTTGTGGCACGATTGGCGAAGAGGCTGATGACCTTGGTGGCGTTCAGCACGGCGCCGACAGAATGGGTGCGGCCGCGGTCGTTGGTCGTGAGCGTGCCGCTGGAGTGCTGGACGTCGGGAAAGACGCCGCGCGCGTCGCGCTCGTAGACGCCCTGCTCCTGAAGCACGCGATCGCGGCGCACGCCGAACGTGCCGACGAGGAGATTGTCGAGGAGGTTGGCCTGCGCGGATAAGACGAGGGCCTTCGTGTCGCTGATGTTGTCGCGCGGGGTGGCGCGCACGCGCTCGTAGTTGGAGCGGATGCCGCCGGCGTTGATCGGGGCCCAGTCGGTCGTGAGAAAATTATTCGCGCCCGGCACGAGGTAGGTGCGCCGGTGGAGGTTGTTCACGGCGTTGTCGAGGCGGCCGAACGTGCCCGTCGTGAGCAGCGGCGTGATGTTTACCTCGCGGGCGTTGTCGAGCGTCTGGTGCAGGCGCTCGTAGTTGAAGAGCGCGCCAAACGTGAGCGTGCCGAGGCGGCGGTCGAAGATGCGGCGCTGGTTGAAATCGAATTCGTAGGAGGCCGTGACCCGGCCCTGCGCGTTATCGGTGGGGCGGACGACCCAAAAGGCGGCACTTGTCTCGACGTAGGGTTTGCCGGCGAAGGGATTCGGCTGGCCGTTGGGGAGCTGGGCGTTGGCGTCGACGCGCACGGTGTTGTCGGTGCCGCTCATGCCCTCGAAGCTGCGGAGGAACTGGTGCTCGAATTTGCCCGCGACCTCGATGAACAGTTTCCGGCCGACGGCCTGCTGGACGAACAGCGAGGCGTTGTGCGAATCGAGTTTCGTGGAGTCGCCGTCGCCGCCGAGATTGACGTTGAGCGGGACGACCGATTCGCGGGCGAAGCTGACGCGATTGTTGAGCGCGCCGTTGACGCGGTAGCGTGTGCCGAGGGCGGAAGAGCGCCAGTTCAGCGGGGCGATGGC
>JBEANZ010000769.1:0-2614 GCA_041165185.1 Verrucomicrobiota bacterium
CATCATCGGCGACTCCGAAAACCACCGCCTCCGCGCCGTGAAATAATCGCCCGACCGATCAAAGACCCCGGATTTTTTGGAACGCTAATCTCCGCTAATCCTCGCTAATCCCAAACCACCCGCCTCGCACACCTCCGCCACTACGCCATCGCCCACCGCCGCGCCCTCCGACGCTCCAGCCTCCCTGCCTTGAATCGCCGATTAGGCGATTCTTCCGGGGTCGAAAAATTAGCGAAGATTAGCGTTCCCAACCACCGGCCCTCTCCGGTTTTTCCTCCGCGCCCTCCGCGTTTCCATTCCGAAAACCCAAACCCTTGAACCGCTAGTCTCCGTTAATCCCCGCTAATCCCAAACCACCCGCCTCGCACACCTCCGCCATCGCGCCACTGCACCATCGCCCACCGCCGCGCCCTCCGACGCTCCAGCCTCCCTGCCTCGATTCGCCGATTAGGCGATTCTTCCGGGATCGAAAAATTAGCGAAGATTAGCGGTTCAAAAACTCCGTCCAAGAAACTCCGTCCGACCTCCCCTTCCCGCCCCATGCGCCTCACCTCCATTCTCATTTCTCTCCTCGCGATTTCCCTCCCCACCGTCGCCCTCGCCCAGACGCCCCCGCCCCCCGCGAAGCGCCTCCCGCCCGCCGGCGTCGCGATTCCCGCCGCCGCGCGCGCCGAACTCACCGCCGCCGCCGCCGCGTTCGCCACCGAGATTTCCGCGCTCCGCGCCGAACTCACTTCCTCCCGCAAAGCCGCCCTCGTCGCCCTCCTCCCCGACGTCGAGATTTTCCACAAGGCGGTCGATTGGGCGCTGCGTTACGACGAATTCTTCGACGTGAAACAGGTCGACTTCGCGCGCCACCTCCTCGCCCTCGGCCGCGAACGCGCCGCCGCCCTCCGCGCCGGCCAGACCCCGTGGCTCGACGCCACCGGCCAGATCCTCCGCGGCTACCGCTCGAAACTCGACGACTCCATCCAACCCTACGCCCTTGTCGTTCCGCCCGATTGGAAACGCGGCGCGGGCCCCGCGCGCCGGCTCGACGTCGTCCTCGCCGGCCGCAACGAAAAGCGCACCGAGCTCGCGTTCCTCGCCGAGCGCGAGAAGTCCCCCGGCGACATCGTCCCGCCTGGCGCCATCGTGCTCCACGCCTACGGCCGCTTCTGCAACGCCACGAAGTTCGCCGGCGAGGTCGACGTGATGGAGGCGATGCAGGCCGTCCGCCGCTTCTACAAAATCGACGCGGGCAAAATCGTCGTGCGCGGCTTCTCGATGGGCGGCGCGAGCACCTGGCACCTCACCGCGCACTACCCCGGCCTCTGGGCCGCCGCCTCGCCCGGCGCCGGCTTCGCCGAGACCGCCATCTACAACAAGGCCCTCGATCCGAAAAAACCCGCGCGCACCTGGTGGGAGCAGAAACTCTGGCTCTGGTATGACGCCACCGCCCACGCCCCGAATTTTTTCAACGTCCCCACCCTCGCCTACAGCGGCGAACTCGATCCGCAGAAACAGTCCGCCGATCTCATGGAGGCCGCGATCGCGAAGGAGGGTTTTCAACTCGAGCGCCTCATCGGCCCGCAGACCGCGCACAAATACCATCCCGACTCCAAGGCCCAGCTCGCCACGCGCCTCGAGCAAATCACCGCCACGCCGCGCGCGCCGTGGCGCGACGAAAGCCGCTTCACCACCTACACGCTCCGCTACTCCTCGTCCGACCGCATCAAAATCATGGAGCTGGAAAAATCCTGGGACCGCGCCGACGTCGTCGCGAAATTCACCGCGCCCGACCGCCTCGCCATCACCACGCGCAACGTCGCCGTCTTCAGCGTCGTCCTCGAAAAATCCGAGGGCCTGACCACCACCGTCGACGGCCAGCCCGTCACCATCGCCAACATCGAGCCCTACTACTGGCTCGTGAAGGAAAACGGCCGCTGGCTCTACAAGGACCACACCTACTCCGCCACGCGCTGGGGCGCCGCGCCACGCAAAATCCCCGGCCTCAGCGGCCCGGTCGACGACGCGTTCATGGAGCCGTTTCTGTTCGTCCGTCCGACCGGGAAACCGCTCAACGAAAAAGTCGGCGCGTGGGCCGTCGGCGAACTCGCCCACGCCACCAAAATGTGGCGCGACCTCTTCCGCGCCGAACTCGCCGTGAAAGACGACACCGCCGTCACCCCCGACGATCTCGCGAACAAAAACCTCATCCTCTTCGGCGACGCCTCCTCCAACGCGCTCATCGCGAAAATCCTCGCCACGAAAAAACTCCCCCTCGCGTGGGACGCCCGTCAACTCGCCTTCCGCGGCCAGACCTACGACGCCGCGCACCACGCGCCCGTGCTCGTGTTTCCGAATCCGCTCAGCCCGCAGCCCCGCTACGTCGTGTTGAACAGCGGCATCGATTTCCGCGACGAAGCCTACGGCACAAATTCCCTCCAGACTCCGAAGCTCCCCGACTACGCGATCATCGATCTCCGCGAAGCGCCCGGCCCCCGCTGGCCCGGCAAAATCGCCGACGCCGGTTTCTTCGACGAAGCGTGGAAGTGACGTAGCGGCGGGCGTCCCTGCCCGCCGACTCAGCGCCCTCAAAAACCCGAGCGGGCAGAGACGCCCGCCGCTACCT
>JBEANZ010000770.1:0-3494 GCA_041165185.1 Verrucomicrobiota bacterium
TCCACGCCGTAGCGCGCCACGCCGCCAAGCGCGGTCTCGACCTTGGCCGGCGCCGCGCCGCCGAGATACGCCGCGATCTCCTTGCGCAACTGATCGAGCTCCGCGTGGAGTGCCCCGTTGCGGGCGCGGTAGTCCTCCTCGGCGGCGGTGACGGCGGCGCGGAGCGCCTGCGGATTCTCGCTGGCATCGGACGCGGCGCCGCGGCCGCCGCGGCGGGCGAAGAGCACCGTCTTTACGCCTTCGGTCTCGAATTGGTAGCGCAGCTCGAGATTAAGCGCGCGGAGCCTCACGGCGAGGGCGTCGAGTTTCTCGCCGACCTCCGCCTGCAGCGCGCCGAAGCGCGCGCGCAGGTCCAGCGTGCGCTCGGTGAGCGTGTGCGGCAGCGGGGATTTGGGCGGCGGCGGCACCAGCCCGGGCGCACCGGCGAGCCCGCCGCGGATCCGCTCGGCGAGTTGCTCCAGCTCGGCGAGCCGGGGCGCCTGTTTCGCGGCGAGCGCCTGAAACGCCCGCGTGCGGCTGAAGCCGAACGCCGCGCGATCCTCCTTGTGCACGAGATCGTAGAGCTCCTTTTTCAGCGCGGATTTTTTCGTCTGAAACGCGGCGAGCTCGTTGGCGACCTCCAGCGCGATGTCGTCGGGCACCGCGACGCGCGCCGGCTCGGGCGGGAAGAACAGGAACGGCTGCGCCGCCGCCGCCTTCGCCTCGTCGGCCTCGCTCATCGCGACCTCCAGCGCGATTTCCCGCAGCAGGCGGCGCTGCGCGGGGAGCAGGCCCGCCTGGTAGCTCGCCGTGGCGCGCATCACCTGGGCGACCTCGTTCGGCGAATCGCCGCGGCCGCCGCTCGCGCCCAGCCGCCATTCGCGGTGGGCGCTCCAATTCGTCTCCTCTGTGATCAGTTGCGCGCGCAATTCCTCGGCGGCCGCCTCGAGGCGCGCGAGCGCCGGGGCCTGTCGGCGGGCCAGTGCCTCGAGGGCGGCACCGCGGGCGGCGGGCTCGGCCTCGCGCTGGCGGTCGAGCTCGGCGCGCAGTTCGGTTTGCAACGCGACCTTTTCGGCGCGGTAGGCGGCGAGTTTGCCCGCGAGTTTTTCGGGGAGGTCGCGCCGGGCGAGCCGCGTGCCGAGGGGAGCGTAAAACGGTTCGTTCACGAACGCCGCCAGCTCCGTCGGTGCCGGCGTGCGCCCGCCCGCCGTCGCGCCGAGCCGGGACACGGGCCGGCCGAGCGGCGGCGGCACCGGCGGAAAAAACACCGGCAGCAAGTCCATTGGCGGCGGGCGTTGGAACTCCCCGCGCTCCTGCGCGAGCACGGCGCCGGCCGCGCATCCCGCGCACCACACCGCGCGCCACGTGCGCGACGCGAGGCGCGCGGGCGATGCGACGGCCGGGATTTTCGGGGAGAGGGCGGGGGAGTGCGCGCGCGTCACGTGCGGCCATGCGAGTGAACGGTCGGTTCGTTTCAACGCCAAAAACCGCCGCCCGCGCCTCCGCGCGCCGCGCTGTCACCGGAATGTAACAGCGCGCCGCTTGACCCCGCGCGCCGCGCGCGGCGTCGTGGCGCGCGTCGCATGAACGAGCCACAATCGAGCGCCCCGCCCGCCGCCTTCGCCGTGAAAAAACGGCGCCTGCGCCTGCTCGGCCTCACGGCGGACGACGCCATCAAGGCGTTCTTCGGCGGTCAGGCGCTCGTGGCCGTCGTCGTGCTCGCGCTGATCACGGTGTTCCTGTTTCGCGAGGGCGTCGGTTTTTTCGGGCAGAATCTCCGCAACCTCGAGGCCTACCGGCGCGCCGGCCTCGAATACGTCGACTTCATCCGCGTGCAGCAGGACGACCACACCGCGCTCACGCGCTACCTCGCCGACCTGCGGCTCCGGCAGTTGCTCCGCCTCACCAACGAAAAAAAACTCCCCGCCGCCGAGGCCCAGGCCGCCCTCGCCGACTTCGACGCGTTTGCCGCCCGCTTCGGCGACGCCGTCGATCCGCTCCGCGCGCTCGTCTCCGATCTCACCGAGCAGGCCACGGCGTTGAAGGCGAAGTTCGTCGTCGCGGAGGATCGGCAGACCGAGCGGCGCCAGCTCCTCGCGGCGGGCAAATCCGTCGCCGCCGTCGCGGTTCCCGCCGCGCCGATCGATTTCGCTGCCGAGCTGCAACCGCTGCTCGCCACGCTCCCCATCTACCGCGAGACGACGCGCGCGTTTGCCGCCGAACTCACCGCCGCGCTCGCGCTCGCGCCCGCGCTGCCCACGCCCGAACTGGCCGCGCGCCTCGATCGCTTTCGCCAACTCACCGCCGACTACCTCGCGGGTTTTCCCGGCGTGGAAAAAAATCTCGTCGCCTGGGACGCCGCGCGGCCCGTGCCGGTGTGGCGCGCGTTGTCGGCGTTTGTCTTCGGTCGCCAGTGGCTCACGGCGAGCTTCTGGCAGGACTGGTATGGCGTGCTCCCGTTGCTCGTCGGATCGCTGATGGTCTCGTGCGTGGCGCTGTTGTTCGCCGTGCCGCTCGGCGTTGGCGCCGCGATCTACGTCAACCAGATCGCCGGCCCCCGCGAGCAGAAGATCATCAAGCCGTGCATCGAGTTCATCGCGGCGTTTCCCTCGGTGGTGCTCGGATTTTTCGGCATCGCGGTGCTCGGGCAGTTGCTCCGCGCGATCTCGCAACAGCCGTGGCTCGCGTGGGTGCCGGGCTTTCCCTACGGCGAACGGCTCAACATCCTCACCGCCGGCGCGCTGCTCGCGCTCCTCGCGGTGCCGACGATTTTCACCCTCGCCGAGGATGCGCTCAACAACGTCCCCCGCGCCTTCCGCGAGGCCTCGGCCGCCCTCGGCGCGAGCCGCCTCCAGACGATCGTGCGCATCGTCGTGCCGGCATCGCTCTCCGGGATCATTTCGGCGGTGCTGCTCGGGCTTGGCCGCGTGATCGGCGAGACGATGGTCGTGCTGCTGTGCGCGGGGAACCGCATCGCGCTCCCGGATTTTTCGGAGGGCCTCGCGGTCGTCACGCAGCCGGTCCACACGATGACGGGCATCATCGCGCAGGAGATGGGCGAGGTCGTGCGCGGGAGCATCCACTACCGCGCGCTCTTCGTGATCGGGCTCGTGTTGTTCCTGCTCTCGCTCGGCATCAACTACCTCGCGCAGCGCATCGTGCGCCGCTACCGGATTTCCATCGGGTGAAACGATGAGCGCCGATCCGCATCTTTTCCGCTCCAAGCCCGGCGCCGCGCGCCGGTTCGAGCGCGCGACGTTTGGGCTGTTTCGCGCCGCGACCTACCTCGTGCTCGCGTGCGGCCTCGCGGTCTTTGGCACGATCGTGTGGCGGGGCGCGCCGACGGTGTTTCGCGCGGAGTTTCCCTTCGTCAACACCAGCTTCCTCACAGAGGCGCCGGAGTCGCTGCACGTGTTCGAGTTCGAGGGGAAAAACTACGAGCTGGGCGACCGTGCGCGCCGCGCCTTCGTCGCCGCGCACCCGGCGGCGGCGCAGGTGAAAACGGCGAGCTTCGT
>JBEANZ010000771.1:0-3265 GCA_041165185.1 Verrucomicrobiota bacterium
TCTGAACGGGCGACACCATCGTCGAGTTTCGCTCTTTCAGGGCTTTGATTCTCTTGGGGACCTTTCCCAGGGCGTTGCCCTGGGCTATCGACTTTCGCCCCTTCGGGGCTTCTGAGCAGGCCGCCTTCGACCCGCTGGAAATGGCGAGCAACCGAAGATATTCCTGCCAATAGAATCTTCCTGCCTTCATGGTTTGGATCGAGTCGGAGTAGAGGCAGGAAGATTTTGTTGGTAGGAAAATTTCAGAACCTCATGAGACGCCCCTTGCCCCTGTTGGCCCTTGCGTTTGCCGCCGCCGCTCCGCTTGCCGCAGCCGACGATGCCACGCGCGCGCAGCACGCGTTTTTCGAGAACAACATCCGCCCGCTCCTCGCCAACCGCTGCTACGAGTGCCACGGCGAGAAAAAACAGAAAGCCGGCCTCCGCCTCGACACTGCCGCGCGCTTCGCCAAAGGCGGCGACTCGGGAGCAATCGTCGTCGCGGGAAATCTAGAAAAATCCCTTCTGGTCACGGCCGTCCGCCGCACCGATCCCGATTTGAAGATGCCGCCCGACGATCCGCTCCCGGCGGCGGAGGTCGCGCTGCTGGAAAAATGGGTCGCGATGGGCGCGCCTTATCCTGCGGAGACCGGCGGCGTCGCGGGTGCAGCGGTGGATGCAAACGGTTTCACGGCAGAGCAGCGGGCGTTCTGGACCTTTCAACCGCTCGCGAATCCTACGCCGCCCGCCTTCGCCGCGAATTCCCCCGCCGCGAAATGGGCGCGCACCGACATCGATCGGTTCATCGCCGCGAAGCACGCGGAGAAAAATCTCACGCCCGCCCCCGAGGCCAATCGTGACGAGATCATTCGCCGCCTCACCTTCGACCTCCACGGCCTCCCGCCGACCGCGGAACAGGTCCAAGCCTTCGTCGCCGACGCGCGCCCCGATGCTTACGCGCGCCTCGTCGACTCGCTCCTCGCGAGCCCGCGCTACGGCGAGCGCTGGGCGCAGCACTGGCTCGACCTCGTGCGCTTTGCCGACAGCGACGGTTACCGCGCGGATTTTCTCCGCCCCGCCGCGTGGCACTACCGCGACTGGGTCGTCCGCAGCCTCAACGCCGACAAGCCCTACGACCGCTTCGTGCGCGAGCAGCTCGCCGGCGACGAGCTCGCGCCCCACGACCCCGAGGTGCTCGCCGGCACGTCCTACCTGCGCGCCCCCATCTACGAATACAACCAGCGCGACGTCCGCGGCCAGGCCACGCTCATCACCGACGATCTCACGGCCAATGCCGGCGAGGTTTTCCTCGGCCTCAGCTTCCAGTGCGCGCGCTGCCACGACCACAAGTTTGATCCGATTTTACAGAAGGATTATTTCGCCCTCCGCGCCTTTTTCGAGGGCGTGCTCTGGCGCAGCGACCTGAAGCTCGCCACGCCCGCCGAGCAGGCCGCGCACGCCGCGAAACAAACCGCGTGGGAAACCGCCACGAAATCCCTCCGTGACGAAATCGAGTCGCTCATCGGCCCCGAGCGCGAGCGTGCCGTGCGGAAAGGCTACGAGAAGTTTACCGACGACCTGCAGGCGATGATCGACAAGCCCTTCGCGCAGCGCACGCCGCACGAGCGCGTGCTTGCCGTGCTCTGCGAGCGCCAGCTCGACTACGAGGTCGAGCGCTACGAGCCGCAGAAGGCGCTCAAGACCCCCGAGGCGAAGAAGCGCTACGCCGAGCTGCAGCTGGAGTTGAAAAAATTCGACGCGCTCAAGCCCGCCCCGCTCCCCGAGGCCTTCGTCGCCACCGACGCCGCGCGCACCGCGCCGGCCACGGTCATGAAGGGCCGCCGCGGCGGCGAGCGCGAGGTCGCGCCCGGTTTCCTCACGCTCATCGCGCCCGAGCCGCCCGCGATCACGCCGCTCGAAAATTCCACCGGCCGCCGCACCGCGCTCGCTGCCTGGATCACGCGGCCCGACAACCCGCTCGCCACGCGCACCATCGTCAACCGCGTGTGGCAGTATCATTTCGGCCGCGGCCTCGCGCCCACGCCCAACGACCTCGGCAAGCTCGGCGGCCTGCCCACGCACCCCGAACTGCTCGACTGGCTCGCGCGCCGCTTCGTCGCGTCGGGCTGGAGTTTCAAGTCGCTCCACCGCGACATCCTCCTCTCCGCCACCTATCGCCAGACCGCACGCGCGCCGGCCTCCGCCACCGCCGCGCTCGTCGATCCCGCGAATAACTTCCTCTGGCGCTTCAGCCCGCGCCGGCTCGACGCCGAGCAGGCGCGCGACGCCATGCTCGCCGCCTCCGGGGAACTCGACCTCGCCGCCGGCGGCCCCGCGCTCGACGCCAACCTCACCGCGCGCCGCACGCTCTACACGCTCAAGCGCCGCAACAGCCCCGCCGAACTCCTCCGCGTGCTCGACGCCCCGCCCGGTTTCGCCAGCAGCGCCGAGCGGCAGGTCACCTCGACGCCGCTCCAGGCGCTCCTGTTCGCCAACGGCGACTGGCCGCTCGCCCGCGCCCGCGCGCTCGGCGCCCGCGTCGGCAGTGTCGAGGCCGCGTGGCAGGCCGTGCTCGGCCGCGCGCCCACCGTCGAGGAGAAACAAAACGCCGAGGACTTCGTCGCCCGCCGCCTCGCCGCCGGCCGTCCGCTCCCCGATCAATCGCAAGCCTCACCCGCGCTCACCGTCGCCGACGCCGCGAGCGAGGCCGGCCGCTTCCACGAAAACTCCCCGCGCGAGCGCCTGCTCGTCCGCAACGCCCCGCGCGAGGGCGACGACTTCACCGTCGAGGCCATCGTGCAGCTCGACAGCCTCGACGTCGGCGCGTCCGTCCGCGTGATCGCGTCGCGCTGGAACGGCGAAAAACTCTCGCTCGATTCCCACGGCTGGGCGCTCGGCGTCACGGGAAAAAAATCCGCGCTCAAGCCCGGCAGCCTGATCGCGCAGCTCGTCGGCGAGGATTCCAACGGCAACACCGCCTACGAGGCCGTCCCCTCCGGCCTCGAGGTCGCCGTCGGCAAGACGCACCACGTCGTCGCGCGCATCTCCTGCGCGGAGGGCACAGTATCATTTTCGGTCCGCGAACTCGGCGCGCCCGAATCGGCGCCGCGCACCGCGACCGCGAAGTTCACCCTCGTCGGCAAGCTCGGCGCCGGCGCCGCCGCGCCCGTCATCGGCGGACTCTCCCGCCGCGGCCCGCACCAATTCGACGGCCGCATCGACGGCGTGCGCGTCGCCCCCGGCCTGCTCGACGACACCGCGCTCGCCCCCGAGCCGTCCCGCTGGC
>JBEANZ010000772.1:0-4846 GCA_041165185.1 Verrucomicrobiota bacterium
GATGCGATTCTTGCACTGATGGAAGACTGGACGCTGGACGAATTGGCCACGTCGTTCGTCGAAAACGGCTATTGGCCACAAGAGGCGCTGATCGTGATCGAGGACACTCTTCAGGGGAAAAAGAGACTCGTTGTGGTCGAGGGCAACCGACGGCTCGCCTCCCTAAAGCTGCTGCACGAAGCGGCGGCGGGAAGGCCGAGATCGCCGAAGTGGAAAGAGCTTTCGGCGGGTCTGAAGACGTCAGCCACGCTGTTTTCCAAGATTCCCTACCTGCGGGCGAACAACCGCGAGGAAGTCGACGCGTTCCTCGGTTTCCGACACGTTACAGGAATCAAGGAATGGCGCCCGGCGGAGAAAGCCGAGTTCATCACCAAGCTGATCGAGAAGCGCGGTATGACCTACGATGAAGTCAGGAAGCGGATTGGCAGCAAGACGCCTGCGGTAAGGCGAAACTACATTTCCTACCGGCTTCTCCTGCAAATGGAGGATCGCGAGGAAATCCATTTGGAGAAAGTGGAGGAGAAATTCAGTGTCCTGTTTCTTTCGCTCAGGACGGAAGGAGTTCAGCAGTATCTGCACATCGACGTCGAAGCCGACCCCAAGAAAGCACGACGACCGGTCCCGCAGGATCGCCTGAAAGCGCTGGCGCATTTTGCACGGTGGCTTTTCGGCACCGACAAACTTCCCCCGGTGATTAGCGACTCCAGAAAAATCGAGGAATTTGGTGAGATGCTAAGGAGCCCGAAAACCGTCGAATATCTGGAACGAACGGCGGAGCCGAACTACGAGTTTGCGCGGAGACTCGCGGGCACAGACGAGCCGGAACTGAGCGATCTTTTGGAACAGGCGGCCGACAATATTGAACTCGCCCTTGGGCGGGTGCATTTGCACGTGAAGTCCGAGAAAATCCAAAAAGCCGTGTTACGACTCACGAGGGATGCGCGGCAGCTCGTTTCGATTTTTCCCAGCGTGGCGAAACAGGCGGAGGACGCAGACTGATGTTGGCGGTTCCGGAAAAGGGCGTAGCCACCTCGGCCGAGGCGCATAATTGCCGGCCGGACGCCTTGGCCGATTGGGTCGAAGCGATGGTGGCGTTTGGCCAAGATGGCCGGGTATCCGGTTCGGATATCGTCGATGTCCTCAAAGAAGAGGAGATCTACGACAATCAGTCGTTCGCGTGGGAAATGGTCGCCAATGTGGTCGGGGAATTGGACCGCCGGGCGGAGTGCTTGGGACCAAGCTGTCCCTATGTGATTCGTTCAGGGACGGTGAGCCGACGCCGTGCGTGGCAGGATGCTCCGGCTCACTCGTTTTGCCTTACGCTATCGTTGGCGAAATGGTATCCGGCTTGGGCGAGAAAAGCCGGCAAGAATTTCAACGAGCAGGGGCGACTCTTCGAGGAATTGACGGCGAGCGCGCTCCGGCAGGTTATGCCAAGCTGGAACGTGCACAGCACCGGTTGGACCGCCAAGAAGCCCGTGAAAATCTCCCAAGTAGTTCCGGAGGTCGCGAGGCTGCTGTGTGAAACGGTGGGCGAGATAACTCCGTGGGTGAATTCGCAGGCCAATGAAGCTGGCCTCGATTTGCTGTGTTTCCGCACGTTCCAGGATAACCGGCCCGGAATGCCAGCCTTGATGGTTCAGTGTGCAAGTGGGCTGGACTACCTCAGTAAGGCTCAAACCCCGGACAAAAAGGAGTGGGCACAACTCGTGCGATTTACCGCCATGCCAACGCGCTCGCTCGCAACGCCGTTTGCGTTCACGGAGGAAGAGTTCAAACGCGTCTGCAACAAGGTCGACGGTCCGCTGTTTGATCGATGCCGCCTATTGCTCGCTGATCGTGATAGCCACGATTGGCTGCCTCCAAAATTAGCGAAGGCGCTCGTAGCGTGGATTACGCCGCGAGTGGCGCGCTTGCCGGCTTCGTAGGAGCCAAGTTTCTCCTGCGGCTTTCAGGTGACTCACTTCGGCTCCGTTGTGAGGAAGAGCAGGAGCTCGACGGCTTCGCGCGGCGGTAGCGCTTCGAGGAGGCCGGCGGGCATCAGGGACTGGGTGGTGACTTCGCGGGACTTGATGTCGGCTTTGGGGACGTTGACGGTCTCCGTCATCGTGCGGACGAGGAGGGCGGTGTCGGATTCTTTTTCGATCATGCCGGAGACGACGGTGCCGTCGCGCTTCGTCACGAGGTTGAGCTGGTAGTCCGTGCCGACGACGGCGTTGGGGTCGACGATGTTCTCGAGGAAATACTCGAGGCCGTTGCGCCAGGTGCCGTTGAGGTTCGGCCCGAGTTTGCCGGCGGCGGCGGTCGCGTCCATCGCGTGGCACGAGGCGCAGGCGCGCTCGAAGACGGCGCGGCCGGCCTTCACCTCGTAGGACCAGAGCGGGGCTTCGCGGTAGAGATCGCGGATGCGCGCGATGCTGGCCTTGGTGTCGGCGGAGGTTTCCGCGGTGCGGCCCCAGACGCGGTCGAGCGCGCGTGTGACCTCGGGACTGCGCAGGTTGCGGAGCTGGCGGGCGTGGAGCGCGGTGAGGTTTTTCTTTTCAAACGCGCCGGTCTCGACGGCGCGGAGCAGGGGCAACGCGAGCGCGGGCTTGCTCGTGAGAGCGGCGAGCGCGGCGGTGCGGTCGGCGGCGGGGAACGCAGCGAAGTTCTTGATGAGGCCAGCGGAGACGGCGGCGGAATCGGCGGCGTTGGCGAGGAGTGGGATGACGGCGGTGCGGAGCTGCGCGTCGTCGAGCAGCTTCCCGAGGAGCGCGGTGGACTCGGTGTCGCCTGCGCGGCGGAGGAGATCGACGGCGCGACGGCGCTCGGCGAGCGGCGTGGCGGTGTCGGCGAGGCGCGCGCGGATGGGGGCGAGCACGGACTTGTCGCCGAAGAGGGCGGAGAGCTGCTCCCATGCGCCGCGCACAGTGGTGTCGGTCGTCCCGGAGGTGCCGGCGAAACGTGCGCTGACCTGCGCCCACGCGGCGGGCATCGGGAGGCCGGCCTCGCTCTCGAGGGAGAAGGCGAGGATGCGGAGAGCGCGCGACGCGGCGGAGTCGGACATCGCGGACGAAGCCGCTGAGGTCCCGGCTCTGCCGAGCCGGGCTACAATTTCGTCGCGGCCGGCGGCGGTGCGTGCGGCGAACCACAGGATCGAGTCGGCGAGCGTGGGCAGAGGCGTGCGCGCGGCGAGATCGAGCGCGCGTGGGACGTCGTCGGCGACGGTGGGTGCGAGGGCGAACCAGATCATTTTCGGGAGGTAGCGATCGTCGCGATCTTCGCCGTGGGCGGCGAGCGCGGCGGCGACGGGCCAGCGTTGGGCGAGGGGGAGCGCGGGCACGGCGCTCGCGATGGCGAGGCGGACGTGGGGTGAGGGATCGTTGGTGGCGAGGCGTTGGAGATCGGAGGCGGAAATATTCGAACCCGGAGGCGGGACGCCTCCGCCACGTTCTGTGCCGAGCTGGATCGCCCACGCGCGGATGATTTCGGAGGAGTGGGTGAGCGCGGTGGTGAGGAGGGATGCGTCGAGATTGTTGGTGACGTGCAGCGTCCAGAGGGCGCGGAGTTGGGAGACGATGGGGTCCGATCCCAGAGGCGGGACGCCTCTGCCACGACTAGTCGCTTGCTCGCGCAGCGCGGCGAACGCACCGGCATCGAGCGCGCGCGTGGCGGCGCGTTCTTGCAGCACGCGGCGCGCGGTGCGGACGAACCACTCGCTCGTGTGCGTATGGAGCGCGGCGAGCTGCGTGTCGGTCATCGCGCCGAGATCGACTTTTTTCGGCTGGTAGGTCGCGGCCCACGAGATGCGGTAGAGGCGGCCGTTCGTGCGGTCCCAGAGTTCGTCGCGCGGGTTGTGGCAGTGCTGCGTGTCGCTCCAGTCGATCGCGTAAACCGCGCCGTCGGGGCCGTATTGGAGATCGACAGGGAGGTAGGTCGCGTCGGGCGCGAAGCTCATGTCGTAGCCGGCGTGAAACGTCTCGTAGGCCGCGCCGGTGCGCACGTTGATCTGGTGGTTGATTTGGTGGCCGTGGAGATTGTGCGTGAAGAGATGGTCGCGGTAGGTTTCGGGCCAGTTGTCGCCGAGGTAGATCATCGTGCCGACGTGCGAGTGGCCGCCATAGACGGCGGTCGTGCCGGGCTTGCCGGCGCCGCCTTCGCCGCTGTCGTAACGCGCGGAGGCGAGGAGGAAGTTTTTCAACTCGGGCGCAAAGTCGGTCCCGCGGTTGGAGACAAACGGCGCGAAGTTGCTGTTGCCCTGGTTCCAGTAGTGGCCGTTGCGGATGACGTAGGTCGTGCCGCCTTGGCCGTAGAAGCTGCGGCAGTGCGTCATGAAGAGGTGGCCGACGCTGTTGAAATCGAGGCCCCACTGGTTGCTGCCGCCGTGCGCGAAGATTTCGAATTCGTGGCGGAGCGGATGGTAACGCCAGACGGCGGCGCGGACGCGCGTGCGCTCGGAGTCGGGCGTGCCGGGCTTGCCGACGAGCGTGTTGGAGAACACGCCGTGGCAACCGTAGAGCCAGCCATCGGGCCCCCAGATAAATGCGTTGAGGGTTTCGTGCGTGTCTTGGTAAGCCCAGCCGTCGAGCAAAATTTCAGGCTTGCCGTCCGGCACGTCGTCGCCGTTGCGATCGGGAATGAAAAGCAGATAGGGCGCCGCTCCGACCCATACGCCGCCGAAGCCGACCTCTAAACCGCTCACCAGGTTCAAGCCTTCCGCGAAGACGGTCCGCTTGTCGAAACGTCCGTCGCCATTGGCGTCCTCGAAGATCAGAATCCGATCGCGACCTTGACCCTCGGGCGCCCGCACCGGATACTCATACGCTTCGGCCACCCACACGCGGCCACGATCGTCCAGCGCCATCGC
>JBEANZ010000773.1:0-8652 GCA_041165185.1 Verrucomicrobiota bacterium
GTGGGCCGAGTGGACGCAGCTACCCGTGCGCGATTTCGATTTCGCGATCTCCACGCCGAAGCTCCGCGTGCGCGTGCCGACCGTAATCGTCTCGACGCATTTCGACCGCATGCCGCTGCGCGTGCCACGCGTCTCGCGTCGCGCGATCCTCGAGCGCGACCGCGGCGTCTGCCAATACACCGGCGAGTTCGTCGGCCCGCACGGCGGCAACCTCGACCACGTCGTCCCGCGCGATCGCGGCGGCCGCGATTCGTTCGAGAACCTCGTTTGGTCGAAGAAGGAAATCAATTCCCTCAAGGCCAACCGCCTCCCGCACGAAGCCGGCCTCCGCCTCCTGCGCAAACCCGCCGCGCCGCGCCCGCTCCCGGCCTCCGCAACCATCCGCGACGCCCGTCATCCCGACTGGCGCCACTTCCTGCACGCCTAACTGCTCAATGGAGCCGCGGCGCCCCCGCCGCGTCGGCTCACCCCCAGCGCGGCGAGGGAGCCGCGGCTCCAACTTCCCTCATCTCCCATTTCCTATCTCCCATCTCCGAAATCGAAATGCCCCCGCAAAATGACTTTCGCCTTCCCAACCCACACCCACGCCACCGCGCCGCCCGCGGACCGCGCCTCGCTCGCCGACACCCTCGATGTCGTCGACGCCGTGCTCGGCGCGCTTGACCGCCGCCTGCCCGCGCACGTCGCGCGCGACGATCTCGCCAGCGCCGGCAAACTCGCGCTCGTCGAGGCGCTCCTGCGTTTCGCCGGCCCGGCCGCCGAGGCGCGCGCGTATTGCTACGTGCGCGTGCGCGGCGCCGTGCTCGACGAACTCCGCCGCCTCGACCCGCTCTCGCGCCACACCCGCGCGCAGATCACGCTCGTGCGCCGCGCCCAAGCCGCACTCGAGCGCCAGCACGGTCGCGCCCCCGCGCTCGCCGAAGTCGCCGCGCTCACCGGCCTCACCGCCGACGCCGTCGCCCAACTCGATCAACTCGCCGCCGCCGCGTCGGCCTGCTCGCTCGACGAAACCGACGCCGACGGCGAACGCCTCCACACGCCCATCGATCACGCCGCCGCGTGCCCGGCCGGTTGCGCCGAGTCCGACGACGCCCACGCCTCCGTGCGCGCCGCCCTCGCGCGCCTGGCCCCGCGCCACGCGCACGTGCTCCGCCGCTACTACCTCGACGACGCCACGCTCGACGACATCGCCGCCGAGTTGGGCGTCTCGAGAGAGCGCGTCCGCCAACTCCGCGAATCCGCCGAACAAAAACTCCGCGAAGACTTCCTCGTCCTCGCCCTCTGGCAATCCCTCCTGAACCGCAACTAAACGCTCCGCCACGCACCACCCTCCCATGCCGAATCTCAACGTCCGGCGCTCCACGCTGCCACTCCGCCTCCTCCCGCTGCCGCTCAAGTTTCGCCACCTTCTCCATGAAACGCCTTTTTCAACCCAAACCCGCTCCGCTCACGTCCGCCCACGGATTCACGGACCTCTTCAACGTGGAGATCCCCGTGCCCGCACTCCAGCGCGGCTGGCTCCACGGCCGTGAACTCACCCAGCCGTGGCACGCCGCCCGCATCGCCGAGAAAATCGGCGAGGCGTGCTGGTTCAGCCACTATCAGCGCGACCACCGCGAGACCGATCCCGACAGCCTGAAATTCACGCCCAACGTGATCGCCGGCTTCTGGCCGGACGGCGGCTTTCTTGAGTTGCAGATGCAGTCGGGCAACCACCTCGACGAACACCCGCGCGGCGTCCTCGGCATTTACACCGACTCGCCCGCGCGCACCGCCGCCATCATGGCCGACCTGCTCGCCCACTACCGCCAGCCCGAGCCCGCCGCCCACGGCCAGGCCCGCGTCGGCATGCTGAATTTCTCCTACGGTAACCTTACCGTGGAACGCATCCCGATCACGCCCGCGCAGACGGTCCCGCGCGAAAACGTCGACCTCTACTACCGCGACGGCGCTTCCCTCTGGCTCGACCAATGGATCCGCACGCTCAACGCCCGCCGCTACGGCCTCACCGTGCTGACCGGCGCGCCGGGCACGGGGAAAACCACGCTCCTCCGTTCGCTCGCCCAGTGGCTCGCGGACACGCACGTGTTCTACTTCATGCCGGCCGCGCGCTTCGCCGCCGTCGAGTCCGGCGAGATCGTCACGTTTTGGGCCAACGAAAACCGCGCCTCCAAGCTCTGCAAAATCCTCATCCTCGAGGACGCCGAGAGCGTGCTCCTCCGCCGTGGCGACGACAACCGCGAGAAAGTCGGCACGCTCCTGAATCTCACCGACGGCATGCTCGGCGACGCCCTCGGCCTCCACGTCGTCTGCACGCTCAACAGCGAACTCGCCGATCTCGATCCCGCGCTCCTGCGCCCGGGCCGCCTCGTCGCGCACCGCGATTTCGATCTCCTCAATGCGGAGGAAGCCGGTCGCCTCGCCGCCGCGCTCGATCTCGCGCCGCCCTCCGCCGAACGCATCTCGCTCGCCGAACTCTTCAACCCGGCGCCCACCCGCCACTCCACGCGCCGCGCGATGGGCTTCCACGCCACCCTCCACCAAACCTGATCAAACTTCACCGCGGATAACGCGGATTTTCGCGGATGCCTTTATCCGCGCAAATCCGTGCAATCCGCGGTGAATCTCAGTGCTCGGAAAAAATCTCCGCGCCCTCCGGATTTCCAATCCCGTCATCACCGGTTCCCCTCCCAAACAATTTCTCCACTGATCACACGGATGAACACGGATCAAGGCACCGCCCGTCGCCGTTCTGATCCGTGTCGATCCGTGTAATCCGTGGTGATCCTCAGCAGCCCGAAAAAATTCTCCGACCCTCCGCGCTCTCCGCGTCCTCCGCGTTTCAGTTTTCTCCCCGCTCCCTCTCTCCCCCGCTCCCCGTCTCCCCCTCTTCCCCTTCCCACCATGCCCATGGAAATCAAAGCCCGTGAACTCCTCGCCGCCGGTTGGCCCGAGGGCGAGCGCCTCGGCGCGATCCTCCGCCGCGCGCGCGAGCTCGACGCCACCGGCCTCTCCCGCCCCGACCTCCTCGCCCAACTCGAAGCCGAGTTCCCGCACGCGCTGCCCGCCATCCTCCCGCGTTCCGCGCCCGCCCCGCTCGCCGAGGCCATCGCCGCCGAGACCGCCGAGGAGGCCGCCAATCTCGCCTCCGCCCGCGCGCGCATGTTTGAGCTGCTGCACGTGCCCGTCGTCTCGCGCGGCGCGATCATGCCCGACGTGTGCCCCTCGGGCCACGCGTGCGCCACCATTCCCGTCGGCGGCGCCATCGCCGTCGAAAACGCGATCATTCCCGGCGCGCACTCGGCCGACATCTGCTGCTCGATGTTCGCCACCTTCTTCGCGCCCAATCACCCCGTCGCCGAGACGATGGACCATCTCCACAAGACCACGCACTTCGGCGCCGGCGGCCGTGCGCGCGGCCAGCAGTTTGCCTCCGCCGTGCTCGACGAGCCCGTGTGGTCCAACCCGTTTCTCGCGAACATGCGCAGCCGCGCGCAAGATTTCCTCGGCACGCAGGGCGACGGCAACCACTTCGCCTACCTCGGCCGCATCGCGTTCACGGAGCCACAACGCGCCGCGCTCGCCGCCGCCGGCCACACCGCGCTCGCGGAGGCCATCGCGCGCACGGACGACGGCGTGTTCAGCGTGCTCGTCACGCACCACGGCTCGCGCGGCCTCGGCGCGGATGTTTACAAACGCGGCCAGCACGCCGCCCGCCAGTGGTGCGACCGCAACACCCAGGACATCCCCGACGCCGCCGTCTGGCTCCCCGCCGACACGCCGCAGGGCCGCGACTACTGGGCCGCGCTCCAATACATCAGCCGCTGGACCCGCGAAAACCACGCCGTGCTCCACGACGCCCTCCTGCGCCGCCTCGGCGCGCGCGCCCTCGCGCAGATCGGCAACGAGCACAATTTCGTCTGGCGTCGCGGCGACACGTTTCTCCACGGCAAAGGCGCGACGCCCGCCTGGCGCGACGCCGAAGGCCGCCCGCTCCTCGGCCTCATCCCGCTCAACATGGCGCGCGAAATCCTCCTCGTGCTCGGCGCCGACAACGCCGACTACCTCGCCTTCGCCCCGCACGGCGCCGGCCGCAACCTCTCGCGCACCGCGATGCTCCGTCCCTACAAAGACGCCGACGGCGAACTCGATCCCGCCCGCGTGCAACAAACGATCGCGGCGGCAACCGCCGGCCTCGACATCCGCTGGTTCGGCGGCGCGCCCGACCTCAGCGAAAGCCCGCTCGCCTACAAGGACGCGACGAAAGTGAAGTCCCAGATCGCGCGCTTCAACCTCGCGACGGCAGTCGGCGAAATCCAACCCCAAGGCTGCATCATGGCCGGCGAACAACCCGAACCCCACTGGCAACGCGCCCGCCGCGAAAAACGCGCCCGGCATAAAGCGGAGCGGCGCGCGGGTGAAACGGAGACTGACCTCGCTTCGGCCTCCCCGTAGTTTCAAAGATTGCTACCGGATGCCTGACAAACTCTCAGTCGCAATTGAGGCCGTCTATCAGGCCTTCGCCGGCGTGCGTCGTCCCGCTGTGATTGAAGGCTGTCCGTGCTGTATCGAACGCAAGGGAGTCGACGTTCTCCTCTCGAAGCCGTTGAGGGAGATTTCCGCGGAAGAGCTGTCGCCGTATGCCGCGTCGGTTTTTCTCACGGTCGGAGGCTTGGATGATTTCCGCTACCTTGTGCCGCGAATCCTGCAGATTTCGGCGACGAACAATTCTTGGTGGCCAGATCCTGAAGTCGTCGGACGCTCACTCGCGAACGGTGACTGGCAGGCATGGGCGCGCCCGGAACGTGACGCGGTTGTTCGCCTGCTCGAGACTCGGTTTGACGCGCTCCTCAGTGGAGACGAATGGACTGAAATTGACTCATGGCTGTGCGCCGTCGCCCGCGCCGGTCTCGACCTTCGTCGTTTCCTCGGCGAACTCGCCGCGAACAAGACAGCCATGCTCGCGTTCTACGAGCGGAATGCCAACGCGGCTTGGGAGCGAAGGCTCGCGAACGGATTTTGGGACGATGCCCCCGATGGCGCGAAGCAAGTGGTCGATTGGTTCCACTCGGCTGCGGTCAGTGGAGCGATTTTTGAATCCTATGGCCTCGACCTGAATCGGCCTAGAAACGGGGGCCTCGGATGAGCGCCCGTGTCTCCGCCGGCACCCAAGTCGTCGTTTCCGCAGACGTCATCGGTTCGAACGCCCAGCCCGTGCACCCGCGCGGTGCCGTCGGCATCATCGCGCGCACGCCGGCCGGCACCGAGCAGCACTACCTTATCCGGTTCCCGGACGGCTTTGAGACGTCGTTCACGCGCGCCCAGTTCGAAATCCTCAAGCACTTCAAGGATCGCCTGCCGCAGGGTAGCGCGGGCGGCGACTTCGAATTGGAGTCGTGCATCATCTTTCGCTGCGTCGTCGGCTCGCGCGCCTACGGGCTGGAGACCGATTCATCCGACACCGATCTCCGCGGCATCTACCTTGCGCCGCTCGATATGCACCTCTCGCTCTTCGGCGCGCCGGAGCAGTTCGAAGACAACGGGGCGCAGAGTTGCTACTGGGAACTCCAGAAATTTCTCGTGATGGCGCTCAAGGCCAACCCCAACATCCTCGAATGCCTTTACTCGCCGCTCGTCCAGAAAACCACGCCGCTGGCAGAGCGGCTCCTCGCACTGCGTGAGTCGTTCCTTTCCCAGATGGTTTTCCAGACCTTCAACGGCTACGCGCTGAGCCAGTTCAAGAAACTCGAACAGGATCGCCGCAACCAGGGCGAGGTCCGCTGGAAACACGCGATGCACCTCCTTCGCCTTCTGCTCACCGGCGCCGCGACTCTGCGCGAATGCCGCGTGCCGGTGCGTGTCGGGCACCACCGCGAGCGCCTGCTCGCCGTGAACCGCGGCGACATGCCGTGGCCCGAGGTCGATGCGTGGCGGCAGGAACTCCACCGCGATTTCGAACGCGCCCTCGCCGAAACCAAACTCCCCGAGCGGCCCGACTACGACGCGGCGAATCGCTTCCTGATCGCCGCGCGGCGTGAAGCCGCCGGTTCCTCCGCCGTCCAGTATCCGAGCCGCAACCTACCGTGAAAGCATCTGAGCAAGACCATCCCGAACGACTTTCGCGCGCGTTGCTTTCGCTACACGGCCTCGCGATCGGCGACGGCCTTGGCGAAATGATGTTTGGCCGGGAGGAGCAGGCCTACGAATTGATAAAGAACGACCAGCTCCCGGCCGGGCCGTGGTTTCACACCGACGACACCGAGATGGCGATTTCCGTTGTGGAAGTGCTCCGGCTCCACGGAGCAATTGAGCAGGATGCGCTCGCACGCGGTTTCTTGCAGCGTTTCGCGGGTGATCCCGATCGCGGCTACGGCAGCGGTGCGCGCCGGCAGCTTCGGATGATGATCGAAGGCGTCGATTGGCGGGTTGCCGCGCGCGATGCGTTCGGTGGCGACGGCTCGCTCGGCAACGGCAGCGCCATGCGGGTGGCGCCGATTGGCGCTTGGTTTGCCGACGACCTCGATCAGGTCGTCGCCGAAGCCGGTGCGTCGGCGACGATTACCCATGTGCATCCCGAAGGTGTCGCCGGTGCCACGGCGATCGCGGTCGCGGCCGCCATGGCCTGGCGGCTCCGCGACCGACACAGCGACGAGGCCACGACCGAGTTTTTTTCCGAAATCCACCGCCGCACAAGCGAGGGTGACACCCGTCGCGGCGTCGCGCAGGCGGCTCGGCTTCGCGATTTCACGTCGCCCGTATCAGTCGCGCGCATCTTGGGTAACGGCGTCGGCATCACCTGCCCTGACACCGTGCCCTTTGTAATTTGGGCTGCGGCCAAGCATCGCGGTGACTTTCGCGAAGCCATCGCTGCGACCGCTTCGGTGGGTGGCGACATCGACACCAACTGTGCCATCGTCGGAGGCATCGTGGCCGCTTCGGTCGGCTGGAACGCGCTTCCTCCGGACTGGCTCAAGCACATCGAGCCGCTCCCGTTTGGGCAACCGCCGCCATGATTGCATGACCATCGACCCCCGCCTCCTTCGCATCGTCGCCGCGCAGCCGCATCCGCTGCTCTTCGCCACGATCAGCGGCGCGCACCTCTACGGGTTTCCTTCGCCGGATTCGGACTTCGACCTGCGCGGCGCGCACATCTTGCCGCTGGAGAAAATCGTAGGCCTCGAGTCGCGCGACGAGACGCTGGAGGACTCCCGCATCATCGAGGGCCTCGAAATGGACATCGTGAGCCACGACGTGCGGAAGTTTTTCAAACTGCTCCTCAAGAAAAACGGCTATGTGCTCGAACAGCTCTACTCGCCCCTCGTCGTCCAGGCGACGCCGGCGCACGCCGAGCTGAAGGCCATCACCCGCGGCTGCATCACGCGCCACCACTCGCACCACTATTTCGGTTTCGCCGAGACGCAGTGGAAACTCTTCCTCAAGGAATCGCCGCGCCGCGTGAAGCCGCTGCTCTACACCTACCGCGTGCTGCTCACCGGCATTTGGCTCATGCGCACGGGCGTGATCGAGGCCAACCTCGTCACGCTCAACGACACCTTTCGGCTCCCGCAGATTCCCGACCTCGTCGCGCGCAAACTCGCCAGCCCGGAGCAATCCTCGCTCGACGACGCCGACCTCGCGTTTCACGAGTCGGAATACCTCCGTCTCCGCGGCGAACTCCAGGCCGCACACGATGCGAGCACGCTCATCGAGGCCCCGAGCGACGCCACCCGCGCGGCGCTGAATAATCTACTCGTGCGGGTGCGGTTGAAAAACGCCTGACGAGAAGTCCTGCCGATGGATGACCTTCGCCTGAGCAAATTTCTCAGCCTCGTCCTGCGCCACGCGCCGGAGAAAATTGGGATCGAGCTCGATGCGGCGGGGTGGGTGGAGGTGGAGGCGTTGCTGGCCGCGTGCGGGCGGCATGGCGTGGCGCTCACGCGCGGGCGGCTCGAGCAGATCGTGGCGGGGAGCGACAAGCAGCGGTTCGCGTTTGATGAGGCGCGGCGGCGGATTCGCGCGAGCCAGGGGCATTCGGTGGCGGTGGAGTTGGGCTATGAACCGATGGTGCCGCCGGAGAGACTTTTCCACGGCACGGTCGCGAAGTTTGTCGCGGCGATTCGCGCGCAGGGGCTCGTCAAGGGGGCGCGGCATCACGTGCATCTTTCCGCCGACGAGGCCACGGCGGCGAAAGTCGGCCAGCGGCGCGGCGTGCCCGTCCTGCTCGTCGTCGAGGCCGGGGCGATGCAGCGGGCGGGGCACGCGTTTTTCCGCGCGGCCAACGGCGTGTGGCTCGTCGAGCACGTGCCGGCGCCGTTCATCGGGTTTCCGGTCGCGTAGGTGGACACGGGGCGCCCGAGGGGGGAGAGTTGACGATTTCCGGCTCCCCCGGGTTGGGCGGTCTGCACGCCGGAGGTGTGCCAGAGAGTAGCCGGGGGTTGAGCCGTTGCGGCGACACCCCCGGTCAGTCGGTTTTTTGGGTTCTTCGCTGATTTCAGTGGGTGGTGGTTCCGTGACGAGACGCCGGCCGCGAGCGAGCAATGATCCGGGCGCATCTCATTCCTTTGCCACCCATTCCTCTGCCATGATGCCGAGGGTCGCCTGATCCGGTGCCAGTCGAGCCGTGCCGGCAACGGAATGCTGGCAATGGAATGG
>JBEANZ010000774.1:0-2900 GCA_041165185.1 Verrucomicrobiota bacterium
CCTAGTATTGCGTTCTAATGAAAGGTGAACACCTAAGTCGTGGCATCGAGTGCGGTGAAGTTGCTCCAGCGATGAACGACGGGGGCGGCATTGATTTCGGCGATACCTTGGAGAATGCGGGCCTGGAGTTCCTCCCAGCTTTTCACCCGGATGCCGCGCAGGAAGGTGCGGGCCATTTTCCCGAAAAGGGTCTCGACGAGATTCAGCCACGAGCCGTGCTTGGGCGTATGGACGTAGATGAAGCGATTGGGCCGGGTGGCGAGGTAGGCCATCGTTTCCTTGGAAAGGTGGGCGGAGTGATTGTCCAGGATCAGCCGAATCGTGGCTTCGGGCGGATAGTAGGCGTCCAGATCCTGCAGGAGCCGGACGAATTCGACGCTGCGATGGCGTCTTTCAACCCGTGCGGTCACATGCCCGTCCTGCAGATCCAGGCCGGCCAAAATCGAGGCGGTGCCCAGGCGCTTGTATTCATAGTCACGGCCTACTTCCGGATGGGTGCCGGGCACCGGCGGCAGATCGGCGCTGGTCGTCGCCAGCGCCTGCACGCCCGGTTTTTCATCGACCGAGACGGTCACGATCCGCGGAGCGCCGGCCGGGGGCGGATGCTGCTCCAACTCAGCCACCTCGCGATAGACGATCAAAACCTCCTTCATTTTGCGCTCAAACTCCGGGTCCCGGCGCTCCAGATAGTATTTGATTTTGTGGGGCCGCAGGGGCGCGTCCCGCAGGATCGCATGGACGGTCGATTTGACCACGTGGGCTGCCGAGGGATGGCCGGCTGCTTTGGCGGTGCCACCGATATGCTTGGCCAAAGCCGAGAGGGTCCACAACTCGGCCGCCTGGCCGTGCGCCTTCGGCTTGGTGCAAGCCAGGGCGAGCACCCAAGCCTTCGCCTCTGGCGTGATCGTGGGCGCCGAACCGTGCGGCCGGTCGCGCAACGCGACGTCCACGCCTGCCGCCAGCGCCCGATCCACATGCTTGTAGACGATGCGCCGACTTACCTGCAGCCTACGGCTGAGGGTGCTGAAGTTCTCCCCGGCATGGTAGCCGAGCAGGATCTTCGCGCGCTGCACTTCACGCACGGCCGCCGTGCGCGCGGCGGCCAACGCCCGCAACGTTTCCTCCTCCGCCGCAGTCAACGCCAGCGCTGCACGTCCAGTCGATTGAGCCATAGACTCGCACCCTGTTCCTCGCGGCGCAGCTTGGCAAGCTATCGTTCACCTTTCATGGAAACGCAATACTAGTCATGCGCAAAATAATTTTCGCGGAGAAACCCGATGCGACTAGGGCGTGTCTGCAAAATCAGCTGGAACCGAAAGAGCGCGGTAGGATCAAATGCATGGCATTTGACGGAGCGGGAGCAACTGCCCGAGGCGCTGTGGCGCGAGCTAAAAAATTAACCGTGCGCAGGGCGGACCGCGCAAGGGCCCTCGCCGTGGCCGACCGCCGAAGGATGATCGGGTGATGGTGGCGGGCATGTTCTTCCTGCTGCGTGTGGGCCTGCCGTGGCGCGATCTGCCCGCGCACTTCGGCCCGTGGAGTTCGGTCTACACTCGCGACCGGCGCTGGTGCGCCACGGGGCTGTTCGCCCGGATGCTGGAGTTGGCCGCGGGAGCGGCCACGGGCGAATCGCGGGCGGTGGACTGCTTCGAGCGCAGTGCCGAAAAATCAAGTCTGCAGTCGGGGGACGGGACGTGTTAGGGCCCAGCTCGATCCCCGGGCGCTTGGAACACGCGCTGAAAATCCATGCCACGGGGCAAGGGCGTGCCAGCGCGGGATTTTCCAGCTTTCCGAAGATCTCTCGTGAGGGAGGCGTTCCGCGCGCGGCGGCGGTTGCGCACCGACAGTTGCGCGCGACGGGCTGTGTGTGACCTAACTTGAAATTCCACCGTCACCGGCAAGCGGCGATTCGCAAAGGGCAGTAGGCAACGCACCGGGCAGGCGCGTGGAGCGGAAAGCGGTATCCTCGCCCCGCTTTCGCGCTTCCGCGCCGACGGTTTTTCCGTTTTCGTTTCGCGCTTCGCCCATGCGCTTCCACAAATACCACGCCCTCGGCAACGACTACATCGTCCTCGATCCGCGCGATTTTCCCTCGTGGAAACCCGCGCCGACCGTCGACCAGATCCGCGTCGTGTGCCACCGGAATTTCGGTGTCGGCTCCGACGGCATCCTCTGGGGCCCCCTCCCCTCCCAGCAGAGCGAGTTCGGCCTGCGCATCTTCAACCCCGACGGCTCCGAAGCCGAGAAATCCGGCAACGGCCTGCGCATCTTCTCGCGTTTCCTTTTCGATCAAGGTCTGGCGAAGAAAAGCGAGTTCACCGTCGAGACGCCCGGCGGCCACGTCGCCGTCGCATTGAAGAACAACGCACAACTCATCTCGATCGCGATGGGCAGCGTGAGCTTCGACAGCGCGAAAATTCCCGTTAACGTGACCGGCCCCGCCCGCGAAGTGCTCAACGAGAAAATCACCATCCTCGACCGCGACTTCACCTACTGCGCCGCCACGATCGGCAACCCGCATTGCGTGATTCCGCTGCCCGCCGTCACCGCCGACCTCTCGCACAAATACGGCCCGCACCTCGAGACGCACCCGAACTTCCCGCGCAAGACCAACGTCCAGTTCCTCCAGGTGCTCGACCGGAAAAACATCCGCATCGAGATCTGGGAGCGCGGCGCGGGCTACACGCTCGCCTCGGGCAGCAGCTCCAGCGCGTCCGCCGCCGTCGCCCACCGCCTCGGCCTCGTCGATCGCGACGTGACCGTCCACATGCCCGGCGGCCAGATCGGCATCGGGATCGGCGACGGTTTCTCAATCATGATGACGGGCACGGTGAACAAGGTCGCCGAGGGCACGATGCACCCCGAGCTGTTTACGGTGAAGGTGTAAGCGGCCTTATTCT
>JBEANZ010000775.1:0-7546 GCA_041165185.1 Verrucomicrobiota bacterium
ACTGCGTCCACCGGAAATACTTCGGGTCGGTCGTGTCCACCTCGCGGTCCCAGTCGTAGCTGAAGCCCAGCGCCTTGATCTGCCGGCGGAAGTTGGTGATGTTGTTCTGGGTGTTGGCGGCCGGGTGCGTGCCGGTCTTCACCGCGTGCTGCTCGGCGGGCAGGCCGAAGGCATCCCAACCGATCGGGTGGAGGACGTTGAAGCCCTTAGCGCGTTTGTAGCGGGCAATAATATCCGTCGCCGTGTAGCCTTCCGGGTGGCCGATGTGCAGGCCCGAGCCGGACGGGTAGGGGAACATGTCCAGCACGTAGTATTTCGGTTTCGCGGAGTCGTTGGCCGCGCGCGCGGACTTGTTTTCCTCCCAGAAAGATTGCCAGTGCGGCTCGATCGCGTGAAAGTCGTAGTCTTTGCAGTTCGTTGCCATCGTGTGAAATCCGCCACTGTGAATCCTTTTCTCCCTCGGTCAATCACCGCGCTCGCGCTCGGCGTTTTGCTCGCGGTCGCGCCCGCCCGCGCGGCGATGTCGCGGGGCTTCAACCGCCTGCTCGACGCCGTCGTCCGCATCGACGTGCGCGAGATCGCGTTTGAGGCGGGGGCCAAGCGCTACGCGGCGAGCATCGGCTCGGGCGTGATCGTTTCGGCGGACGGGCTCGTGCTCACCAACGCCCACGTCGCCAGCCCGCGGGCCGTCGAGCTCACGATCACGCTCGCGAGCCTCGAACATGTTAACGCCAAGCTCGTCGGCTGGGATCACTGGACGGACCTCGCGCTGTTGCGAATCGATGCGGGCGAGGTCGCGCGGCGCGCGCTGAAATTCACCCACGCCGAGTTCGGCGACAGCGAAAAACTCTTCCCCGGCGAGACTGTCCTCGCCGTCGGCACGCCCTACGGCCTCGCGCGCACGGTCACGCGCGGCATCATTTCCAACAACCGCCAGTTCTTCGCCGACGACCGCGGCATCAACGGCCACGAGACCGGCCACTTCAACACCTGGATCCAGACCGACGCCGCGATCAATCCCGGCAACTCCGGCGGGCCGCTCGTGACCGAGGACGGCAAGGTGATCGGCATCAGCGCGCGCGGGTTTGCGGGCGCCAACAACCTCGGCTTCGCCATCCCGTCGAGCACCGCGCGGCGCATCGTCGCCGGGCTCGCGCGCGACGGCGAAATCACCCGCAGCTACACCGGCATCGTGCCGGGCGCGTTGCAGGACTTGGAAAACTTCTACGCCCTCGCGCTCAACACCGGGATGTTGATCCACGGCGTCGAGACCGGCTCGCCCGCCGCCAAGGCCGGCCTCCGCGGCAGCGACATTCTCCTCGCGATCAACGGCGAGCGCGTGGTCGGTCGGTTCCCCGAGGAGCTCCCCGCGATCCAGAACCGCATCGCGAGCGAGCCGGTCGGCTCGGCCCTGAAATTCACCGTCAAACGCGGCGCCGAGACGCGCGAGTTCAACGTCGTCACCGAAAAACTTGAGAGCCGCGTCGGCGAGGACTGGGCGCTCGAGAAATGGGGCCTGAGTGTGCGGAAAATTTCCCGCGCCTACGCGCGCGAAAACCAGCTCGACGACGCCGACGGCGTGCTCGTCATCGGCGTGCAGCCCGGCTTCCCCGCCGACACCGCCGGCCTCTCCCGCGGCGATCTGATTACGAAAATTAACCGGCAACCCGTCGGCTCCCTCGAGGTCCTCATCGCGGCGCAGGCGGCCTACGAAGCCGCGCCCGCGCCCACGCTCATCGAGGCGCAGCGCAGCCGCCGCGTCTCGCTCTACATTCTCAAACCATGAAACGTCCGCTCCTCCTCCTCGCCCTCCTGCTCGCCGCGTTCCCGCTGCGCGCCGCCGATACGCCCGTCGCGCCGCGCGCCAGCGATCTGCCCGCGCTCTGGGCGGAGCGCGTGAAAAGCTGCGTCGCCGTTTCCTATCTCACCGAGACGGAAACCGAACGCCTTCCCACGATCACGATGGGCACCGTCATCGACGACAAGGGCACGATCATCCTCCAGGCCGCGTCGATCGATGCGCGCGTGCCGACGTGGCAGTTGAAGGACTTCAAGGTTTACCTGCCCGGCGACGCCGAGGGCACGCCGGCGGAATACCTCGGGCAGGACACGTTCACCACGTGGCATTTCGTCCGTGCCAGCGAGAAAGTCCGCGCGCAGCTGACGCCCGTCACCAAGTTCGCCGCCAAGGGCAAGGCCCCCGTCCCTGCCCTCGGCGAAAACGTCTGGGGCGTCTGCCTGCGCAACCGCGACGAGGATTTCGGCCCGTATCTTTTCCGCAGCAACGTCGCCCTCATCCAGCTCCTCCCGCAGCGCACCGCGATCACGCAGCGCGAGGTCGCGAGCCCCGGCCTGCCGGTGTTCAACGACGCCGGCGTGCTCCTCGGCATCGCGTTGACCTCGGGTTCCCAGAGCTACCTCTCGGTGCAACGCGACGGCCCCGCGCGCCCCATCCTCCTCATTAACGTCGAGGAGAGCAGCGCGTTTCTCCTCGCCGATGAGGCGCTGCCGTATCTCGACCGCATCCCGAAAAATCCCTCCGGCCGCCCCATTGCCTGGCTCGGCGCCTACGGCCTCGAGCCGATGGATCGCGACGTCGCGAAATTTCTCAACCTCTCCGGCAAGACCGGCGTCGTAGTGAGCGAGGTGCTCGACGGCAGCCCCGCCGAAAAGGCCGGCTTGAAAAACCGCGACATTATCCTCGCGATCGACGGCAAGCCGTTGCCGCAGTTGAAACCCGACCGCGTCGTCGTCACGCACCTCGAGCGCGAAATCGACCGGCGCCGGCCCGGCGAGACGATGGCGCTCGGCGTCCTGCGCGGCGCCGACCGGCTCGAAATCAAGGCCGTGCTCGGCGAGGAACCGAAACTGTTGCGCGAGGCCGAGCGGAAATTTTTCGAGCGTCTCGGGCTGACCGCGCGGGAGTTCGTTTATGGCGACGCCATCGAGCGCCGCATCCCGCCCGCCTCGTCGGCCGGCGCCGTCATCCACTTCGTCAAGGCGAGCAGCCCCGTCGCCGTCGCCGGCCTCCGCCCCGAGGACTGGATCAAGGAAATCGACGGCGTGGAGACGAAGACCTTCGCCGCCGCCACCGAAAAACTCGCCGCCATCGAGCGCGATCCCGCGCGGCCCGAGTTCGTCATGCTCGTCGCACGCGGCGCCGAGACCGCCGTGCTGCGCGTGAAACTCAAGTGAGCCGCGCCCGCCTCCGGCCTCGGCGCACGCGCGACATTTTTCTCCATGTTCACCGGCCTTGTTGAGGAAACCGGCGGCGTCGCCGCCTTCGCGCGCGGCGAGCGCGGCTGGCGTTTGCAGCTCTCCGCGCGCGCCGCGCTCGTGGGCACGGCCGTCGGCGACAGCATCGCCGTCAACGGCTGCTGCCTCACCGTCGCGCACCTCGACGCCGAGCACCTGCACTTCGACGTGCTCGAGGAAACGCGGCGGCTGACGAACTTCTCCGCCCTCGCCGTCGGCGCCCCGGTCAACCTCGAACGCAGCCTGCGCTTCGACGGCAAGGTCGGCGGCCACTTCGTGACCGGCCACATCGACGGCCTCGGCGAAATTGAAACCTTCGAGCCGCGCGGCGCGGATCATTTTTTGCGCGTGCGCGGGCCGGCGGGCTGCGGGCGCTGGTTGATCCACAAAGGCAGCGTCGCGATCGACGGGATTTCGCTGACGGTCGCGGAGGTCGCGGGCGACACCTTTGCCGTCTGGCTCATCCCGCACACGATCGCGGTCACCAACTTACGCGCGCGCCGCGTGGGCGAGGCGGTCAATTTGGAATTCGACCTGCTCGGCAAGTATGTCGAGAAACTGCTCTCGGTCCGCCCGACCTGATTTGCCGCGATGCGCGCCGTCCTCCACGCCCTGACCGACGAACTCCAGCGGTTGAAATCCGCCGGCGTGAAAACCGTGTCGGTCACGCCCGAGACCGTCGCCGCGCTGCGCCGCGCGCTCGGCGCCCGGGCCAACTCGGCCGTCGCCGCGAGCGCCGGCGCGGTGGCTCTCGCCGCGCCCGTCGCGGCGCCGAAGCCCTACGTCCCGCCGCCGATGCCCGTGCGCGCGCCCGCCGCCGCGCCGAAAGTGGCCGCGCCCGCGTTGCCCGCTCCGCCCGTGGTCGCGTTGCCCGACGGCGACAAGCCGTCCCGTTGGGCCGCCCTGCTCGCCCTCGTGCAACAGGATCCCGTGTGCCGCGCGCACGTGCGGCCGGGAAAAAAACTCGTCCTCGGCGTCGGCGACGTGGATGCGAAAATCATGTTCGTCGGCGAGGCGCCGGGCGCGGAGGAGGAGGTGCAGGGCGAGCCGTTCGTCGGCCCCGCCGGCCAGTTGCTCACCAAGATGATCGGCGGGATGGGGTTGCAACGGAGCCAGGTCTACATCGGCAACCTCATGAACTGGCGCCCCGAGATGGAAGTCGTCGGCGGCGGCGAGCAGTTCGGCAACCGCCCGCCCACCGAGGAGGAACTCAACTACTGCCTGCCCTACCTGCGCGCGCAAATCGAGGTCGTCGCGCCCGCGCTCATCGTCGCGCTCGGCAAGACCGCCGCGCAGGGCCTCCTCGGATTTCGCGCGGTGAAAACCCTCGGCGAGGTGCGCGGCCGCTGGCACGAATGGTGCGGCACGCCGCTCATGGTCACCTATCACCCGAGCTACATCCTGCGCGAGGCGACGACGCAAAAGAAGCGCATGATCTGGGAGGACCTGCTTATGGTGATGGAGCGCGCCGCGCTCCCGATCTCGGACAAACAACGCCGCTACTTCCTGGAAAAATGAAACGCCACCTGCTTACGCTGCTCGTCGGGATTGCGGTTGTCGTGGGAGCGCGCGCGGCCGACGAGCCGTTTGATTTCGAGACGCTGCGCTACCGCGCGAAAATGCTCGCCGCGAAACCCCACGCGCCTCGCGCGAGCGCCGTGCCGCCCGCGCTGCTCAAGCTCACCTACGACCAGCACCGCCTGATCCGCTTTCGCCCGGAGCAGTCGTGGTGGCGACGCGACGCGCTGCCCTTTCAGCTCCAGTTTTTCCATCCTGGCTGGATTTTTGATCGCCCGGTGCAGGTCGCGGAATTGCGCGGACGCGCCGTGGAGCCCGTGCCGTTTTCCGCCGACCTCTTCGACTACGATCGCAACAAGCTCGGCGCGCTGCCCGAGACGATGGGCTTCGCCGGCTTCCGCGTCATCCATCACCTCAACAAACCCGACGACGAACTCGGCGCGTTTCTCGGCGCGAGCTACTTCCGCTTCCTCTGCAAAGGCGCGGCCTACGGCCAGTCCGCGCGAGGCCTCGCGCTCAACACCGGCGAGCCCGGCGGCGAGGAGTTCCCCGCGTTCACCGATTTCTGGATCGAGCGGCCCGCGCCGGGCGCGAAGACCCTCGTCGCCTTTGCGCTGCTCGACAGCCCGAGCGTGGCCGGCGCCTACCGCTTCGCGATCACGCCCGGCGCCGACACCGTGACGCACGTGCGCGCGGTGGTTTACTGCCGGCAAAACCCGCGCGTCTTCGGCGTCGCGCCGCTCACGAGCATGTTCTGGCACGGCGTCAACGACCGCGCGGCCCTCGGCGATTTCCGCCCCGAGGTCCACGACTCCGACGGCCTCATGATCAACACCGGCGGCGGCGAGTGGCTGTGGCGCCCGCTGACCAACCCGGACAAGCTGCGCACGGTCGCGTTTGGCGACGACAGCCCGCGCGGTTTCGGCCTTATCCAACGCGAGCGCCGCTTCGCCGCCTACGAGGATCTCGAGGCCAACTACCACTCGCGCCCGAGCACGTGGGTCGAGCCCGTCGGCAAATGGGGCCGCGGCGCCGTGCGCCTCGTCGAGCTGCACGCCGACGACGAGACCTCGGACAACATCGTCGCGATGTGGGTGCCCGCGCAGCTCCCCGCCGCCGGCGAACCGATCGAGTTCGAATACCGGCTCCACTGGTTCCAGGACCAGATCCGGCCGCCGGCGGGATTTGCGGTGGCGACGCGCCTCGGGTTTTCCAAAACGCACGAGCCGGAACTCACGCGCTTCGTCGTGGACTTTACCGGCCCCTACCTCGCGAAACAGTCCGCCGATCCCGCGATCGAGCCGGTCGTGACAGCGGGCGCGGGCGCGAAAATCACGAGCGCGACGCTCCAGAAAAATCCCGTCAACGGCTCGTGGCGCGTCGCGTTTGCGCTGAAGCCCGACGGCAGCGGCCGGCCCGTGGAGCTGCGGGCGTTCCTCCGCAAAACGCCCCACGTGCTCACCGAGACGTGGTCGTATCTCTGGCAGCCGTGAACGCCTCGCACCCGGCCGAGCTGGGCGGCGCGTTTCGCCCGCGGACCGGCACGATGGAGGCGTGGAACGCCGCCTACGTGCGCGTCGAGGATTACCTCCGCTCGCATCGCATTCACAACCGCCTCCACCAGTCGCGCCTCATCCAAAAAATCCTCGAGCGCGCCGCCCGCCGCCACGAAACCGATCCGACGCTCGACGCGACGACGCTCGCGGCCGAGGAGACCGAGGCGATGCTCGACGCGTGGTTCGCCGAGGTGCTCGAAGCGCGCGGCCAGCCGCACGAACGCATCGCGGTCGACGGCCGCGTGGCGCTGCTGTTGAGCGACGGCGCGCAGAAATGGCCATATGCGTTTCTCGACGCGGGCAACGTGCCGGCGGAATTCGCGCGCGCGATGCGCGGCCGCACGGTGGAGGCCGGCCCCGAAATCGCCGTCTCCAACATGGCCCCCGCCCCGATCCACCTTGGGGCGTTCACGGAGGCGGCGGGCGAGACGCTCGAGCGCATCGAGAAATGGCCCATCGTGCGGACGCTGCTGCTGTGGCTGCTGTTCGCGGGCGTGCTGGGAGGGATTTTTTATGCGACGCGGTAGTGAAAAGACCAAAGACCAGAGACTAGAGACCAGAGACCGAAAACCACGGATCCGCGAAGCGTTCGGTTTTCGGTTCGGAGTCTCTGGTCTCTGGTCTCTAGTCTCTGGTCTTCAGCCGTTGGCCTCTGGTCTCCGCCTTGTCCCCCATGCGCCTCTTTCTTAACGAGCGCATGGACGCGCAGCGGCTCAACCGCCGCCGCTTCCTGTTTTTCTCCGCGATCTTCGCGCTCACGAGCGTCGCGACGTGGTTCATGGCGGACCTGCTCTGGCGCGACGGGATTTCGCCGCTGGAGATCGCGTTGCTCGCGCTGTTCGTGATTTTGTTCGCGCACATCGCGGCCGGGTTTTGCACGGCGCTCGTCGGCTTCTACGTGCTCAACCGCGGCGGCGACAGCGCGCGGATCGCTGCCACGCTCGCACCCGGCGAGGAGCCGCCGCTCGCGCCGACCGCGATCGTGATGCCGGTGTTCAACGAGGACGTGAGCCGCGTGTTCGAGGGGTTGCGCGTGGTGTTCCGCTCATTGCAGGAGACGAAGCGGCTGGAGCATTTTGAGTTTTTCGTCCTCAGCGATTCCAACCAGCCGAACCAGTGGATCCAGGAGGAGGTCGCGTGGCTCGAGCTGTGCAAGCAAGTGGACGGGTTCGGGAAAATTTTCTACCGCAAGCGGCGCCAGGCGATAAACAAGAAGG
>JBEANZ010000776.1:0-4400 GCA_041165185.1 Verrucomicrobiota bacterium
TCCCGGCCCAATCCACTTTGTCGTTGCGCGGACTGCAAGCCCCCCGGCAATCCCTCGCCCGCCGCCGCGATGCTCCGCCTCCACCTCCCGCCCAACCTCGCCACCGCGATCCCGCGCGACGCGATTGCGCTGCGCGTCGAGCTCGACCTCGCCGCCGCGCCGCCGCCCGAACTGCTGCCCGCCCTCGCCCTCCTCCAACGCTGGTGCGGCCCCACGCCGCCCGCGTTTCTCCAGCTCACGCGCGCCCAGCTCCGCGCCCTGGTCGCCGCCGTCGGCCCGCAACCGATCTTCGTCGAGCACGGCCGCGCCACCTCGTGGCCCCACGCCGCGCTGCTCGCCGGGCCCGCCGCCGCCGCCGCGCCGAGCGCGATACTCGCATCGTCGCATCCCGCCGCTTCTTCCGCCCCAATCGAAAATCGAAAATCCAAAATCGAAAATCTCCCTGCCCGCCTCGCCATCGACGGCTCCGAGCACTTTCTCGCGCTCACGCTTCCGTCCCGCGAACACCCGCTCTACGCCACCGCCCTCGCGCTCGTGAAAGAGAACGCCTTCGCCCTCGAGCCCTCCAACCGCAAATGGTGGCTCCGCGATCGGCACAAGGTCCTCAACTTCCTCGCCGCCCACCTCGCGCGCCTCCGCGACACCTTCGACGCCGACTTCGCCCCGAATTTCGCGAAAAATACCGCCCACCTCCGTCCCGCCGAAATCACCGGCGAGGTCACCGAGGCGGGCGCCGAGTTCGCCGTCACGCTCGCCGTCCGCGCCGGTTCCGCCGACGAGGCCGCCCTCCGCTCCGCCGTCGCCGCCAACCGCGGCTACCTCGAGGCCGACGGAAAAGTTTTCCTCCTCGACGCCGCCCGCCTCGAAAAACTCGCCACCGCCCAACGCCAGCTCGCCGGCGATCCCACCGCCGGCCTCGCGCCGCGCCGCACGTTGCGCCTCTCGCCCGCCCGCGCCGCCGAGGCGCAGGAAATCCTCGAGGCGCTCTCGCCGAACTTCGCCGCCCCCGACGCCTGGCGCCAGCGCGGCGCCGCCCTCCGCCACCTCTCCGCCCTCGCGCCCGCGCCCGTCCCCGCCGCGCTCGACGCCCTGCTCCGCCCCTATCAACGCCTCGGCGTCGCCTGGCTCTGGCACCTCCACCGCCATGGCCTCGGCGGCATCCTCGCCGACGAAATGGGCCTCGGCAAAACCCTCCAAGCCCTCGCGCTCCTCCTCTGTTGTCGGGCGGATTCGCCGCCCCCGCCGTCTGGGCTGAGAGCTGAGAGCTTAGAGCCAAGAGCCAGAAATCCCTCTCTGCGCCGAACTCCCTCCGTGAGTTCTCCGGCTCTCAGCTCTGAGCTCTCCGCTCTTAGCTCGTCTCCCAGCCTCGTCGTCTGCCCCGCTTCCCTCCTCGAAAACTGGCGCCGCGAGGCCGCGCGCTTCGCCCCCGCGCTCCGCGTCTTCGTCCACCACGCCGACCACCGCCTCGCCGCCCCCGCCGATTTCGCCGCCCACGATCTCGTCATCACGAGCTACGGCACGCTCGCGCGCGACCAGGCGTTGTTCACCGCGGTCGAGTTCGCCGTCGCCCTCGCCGACGAGGCGCAGCACATCAAAAACCGCCGCTCGCAAAACGCCGCCGCCCTCCGCGCCCTCCGCGCCCGCACGCGCTTCCTCCTCACCGGCACGCCCCTCGAAAATTCCCTCGACGATCTTCGTTCGCTCTTCGAGTTCCTCCTCCCCGGCTATCTCACGCGCGTGCCCGCCGGCGTGCGCGGCGAGGAACGCGCCTGGTTCGACCAACGCCTCCGCGCGCAAACCGCGCCCTACCTTTTACGCCGCACGAAAAAAGCCGTCGCCCCCGAGCTCCCCGCCAAACTCGAACAGACGATCTGGTGCGAACTCACCCCCGCCCAGGCCCGCCTCTACCGCGCCACCCAGGAAAAATCCGAACGCGATCTCCTCGACCTCGCCGCCGGCGGCGCGAGCGAATCGCGCCTCAAGTTCGCCGCCCTCACCCAACTCCTCCGCCTCCGCCAAATCTGCTGCGACCCGCGCCTCGTCGCGCCCGAGTCGCCCGCCGCGCTCTCGGCCAAGCTCGACGCCTTCCGCGAGCTCCTCGCCGAAGCCCTCGACGACGGCCACCGCCTCCTCGTGTTCTCACAGTTCACTTCGTTGCTCGCGCTGCTCCGCGCCGAACTCGACGCGCAGGAAATCCCCCACTGTTACCTCGACGGCGCGATGGCACCCCGCGCCCGCCAGGCCGAAGTCGATCGCTTCCAGGCCTCGAGCGAGGTCCCGCTCTTCCTCCTCTCGCTGAAAGCCGGCGGCACCGGCCTCAACCTCACTGGCGCCGACACCGTGATCCACTTCGATCCGTGGTGGAATCCCGCCGCCGAGGCGCAAGCCACCGACCGCGCCCACCGCATCGGCCAGACGCGCGCCGTCACGAGCTACAAGCTCATCGCCGCCGGCACCGTCGAGGAAAAGGTCCTCGCGCTCCAAACGGAAAAACGCGCCCTCCTCGCCGATGTCTTCGAGGCCAGCGACGCCGTCTCCGCCCAACTCACCCTCGCCGATCTCCGCGCGCTGCTCGCGTAGCGGCGCGCGTCAGCGTCGCGCCTCCGCGTAGCGGCGGGCGTCCCTGCCCGCCGAGTCTCGCCTCCCGCGCCTCCGGCGCCGGTATTATTTCACCGGCGAAAAATCCGTCGGCGTCATGTAAACCGACTTCACGCCGTCCTTGATCGTGAGCGGGCCGCCGGCGGCTTTTTCGGACGCCTCCTTGGCCTTCGCCCACACCGGATCGGCGCGAAACGCGGCCCAGGATTTCGCCGCGGCCTCGCGGTTCTCATACGCCAGAAAATAGATCAGCGTCTTGCCCGCGCCCTTGTCGGCGTCGGTCGGGTGGTAGTAGCCGAGGTTGGTGATCCCGTGTTTCTCGAAGAGCCCGATCGTGTGATCGCGGAAGCGCGCGTCGAGGGCGTCGATTTTCCCGTCGGGCGTCGTGTAGGTGCGCATCTCAAACACCCGCGTCGGCCCGCTGTAATCGGCGACGCGCGGCGAGAAATCCGCCTGCTTCATGAACACCGACTCCACCTTGCTCACGATCTTGCCGTCGACCTGGCTCTTGGCCGCGACGTCCTTCCACTCGGGATCGGCGCTGAAATTTTTCCACGATTCCTTCGCGGCCTCACGGCTGCGGTGCGCGATCACGTAGATGAGTTTCTGGCCCGCGCCGTCGGCCTCGTCGGTCGGGACGGCGTAGCCGAGGTTGCGCATGCCGTGGCGCTCGAAGAGACCGAGCGTGTGGTCGCGGAAGCGCGCGAGGAGCTTGTCGAGCTTGCCGGCGGGCGCGGTGTAGATGCGCAGCTCGAAGACGGGACCATCGTCGGCGGCGCGGAGGGCGGGGATAAACGCGGCGGCCAGCACGAGGGCCGCGAGGAGGCGGAGCGGAGTTTTCATTTTTGGGGAAGGCGGCGACGCTCGCGGGCGCGCCAACGCGAGTCAACCCCGCGGGCCGGCGCAACGCGGGCCGGCGCGAAAAAATTCCCGCTGGCCCCGCACCGCGCGTGCGCCAACCTCGCGCTTCCCCTCCCCCCGATGCACCTCCGCCGCCTGCTTCGCATTTTGCCGTTCGCCGCCCTCGCGTTCGGCCTGTCCTCTGCGCGGCTCGTCGCCGCCAACACCGCGCCCACGCGCCCCAACGTCCTCTTCATCCTCTGCGACGACCTCCGCCCCGAGGCCGTCGGCTGCCTCGGCTCCGCGCACGTGCAGACGCCCCACATTGACGCGCTCGCGGCCGGCGGCGTGAAGTTCACCAACACGTTTTGCACGACGTCGCTCTGCTCGCCGAGCCGCGCGAGCATCCTCACCGGCCTCTACGCGCACCGCCACGGCGTGCGCGACAACTTTACCGAGCTACCCGCTGCACTCCCGCACTGGCCCGGCCGCCTCCACGAGAGCGGCTACGCCACCGCCTACGTGGGCAAATGGCACATGGGCGAAAACAACGACGCACCCCGTCCCGGCTTCGACTGGTTCGTCACGCACAAAGGCCAGGGGAAATACTTCGACACCGAGTGGCGCGTGAACGGCCAGCGCAACGAGACGCCCAAGGGCTACTACACCCACGTCGTCACCGACTATGCGCTCGACTGGCTGAAATCGCGCGCCGCCGCCAGCGCCGCCGCGGGCGCGGGTGCAGGTGCAGGTGCGGGTGCGACCAGTCCCGCGCAACCGTGGGCGCTGTGCATCGGCCAGAAGGCGCCGCACTCGTTCTATTTCCCTGAGGAAAAATACGCCCACTCCTTCGATCACGTCACCGTGCCCTACCCCGCAAGCGCCTTCGCCCTCGCCGGCAAACCCGACTGGATCCGCCAGCGCCTCACCACGTGGCACGGCATCTACGGCCCGCTGTTTGA
>JBEANZ010000777.1:0-2639 GCA_041165185.1 Verrucomicrobiota bacterium
TCGGCCCCGCCGGCGGCGTGAAGTCGATCATCTGCGGCGCGCCCAACTGCGACCCCGGCCACCGCGTGCCCGTCGCGCTGCCGGGCGCCGTGCTCCCCGGCGGCTTCACGATCACGCAGGCGAAAAAATACGGCCACGAGTCGCAGGGCATGTTGTGCGGCCCCGATGAAATCGGTCTTCCCGCCGGCCACGGCCTGCTTCTCCTCGACGGCAAGCCCGCCCTCGGCGCGCCGATCAACACCGTCCTTCCCGCCGGCGACACCGTCTTCGACATCGAGATCACGCCCAACCGCCCCGATTGCCAGTCGCACCTCGGCATCGCGCGCGAGCTCGCCGCGTGGTTCAAGCTCCCGCTGATTTACCCGCAGGAAAAATTCCGCGGCGACGTCACCTCCGCCACGGCGCGCGCGGATCTTCTTTCCGCCGTCCGCGTTGATGCGCCCGAAGACTGCCCGCTCTACACCGCGCACATTATCACCGGCATCAAAATCGGCTCGAGCCCCGACTGGATGCAGCGCCGCCTCGCCGCCGTCGGCCTCCGCCCGATCAACAACGTCGTCGATGTCGGCAACTACGTGATGCTCGAGACCGGTCAGCCGCTCCACGCCTTCGACGCGCGCAAACTCGGCGGTAGCCAAATCGTCGTCCGCCGCGCCGCCGCCGGCGAAAAACTCACCACGCTCGACAACAAGGAGCGCGTCCTCACGCCCGAGATGCTCGTCATCGCCGACGCGCAAAAGCCCGTCGTCATCGCCGGCATCATGGGTGGCGAAAATTCCGGCGTCAGCCCCGACACCACCGACCTGGTCCTCGAGTGCGCGATTTTCAAGAAACAGTCCGTCCGCGCCACTTCGCGCAAACTCGCGCTCTCCTCCGACTCCTCCTACCGCTACGAGCGCGGCGTCGATCCGCACGGTGCGCAGGAAGCCGCGTGGCGCGCCATCGATCTCATTCTCGAAACGGCGGGCGGCCAAGTGGTCGGACCGTCCTTTCGCGTCGGCGGCGACGTGCCGTGGCAGCGCGAGGTCGTCGTCACGCACGACTACATCACGGAAAAACTCGGCTTCGACATTCCCGCCGCCGCGATGCGCGCCGCGTTCGACGCGCTCGAACTTACCGTCACGCGCGAGGAGCCGACCACGCAGCCCGCCCGCGGCCCCGCGTGGACCGTCTCGATCCCCAGCTGGCGCGACGACCTCGACCGCCCGATCGATCTCGTCGAGGAGGTGCTGCGCCTGCACGGCACGGAAAAAATTCCGGCCGCCGTCGTCTCCTCGCCCGGCCTCCTCGCCGACGATGATCCGATCGTCGTCTTCAACCGCCGCGTGACCGACTACCTCGTCGGCCACGATTTCCACGAGTGCGTCAATTACACGCTCCGCCCCGCCAAGGAAGTCGCCGCGTGGACGCCCACCGCCGCCATGCCTGCGCTCGCGCTGGCGAATCCCTTCACCGAGGATCAATCGCACCTCCGTTCGTCGCTCATCGGCGGACTGCTCGAATCGCTGCGGCTCAACCAATCGCGCGGCGTCGCCGTTTCGCGCCTCTGCGAGAGCGGCCGCGTGTTTCTCGAGCGCAAGGGCGAGACCGCCGAGTGCGCCGCCGTCGCCTTCATCGTCGCCGATAACTCCGGCGAGCGTGCGTGGCTCAAGCGTGGCGCCGACGATTTCTACGCCGTGAAGCACCACCTCGCTGCGCTCGCGTCGGCGGCGGGAATTGATTTCGCGCGCCAGCCGCTCGTGCCGGTCGATGGCTCGGCGGGCTGGCAGGCCGGCCAGGCCGCCACCGCCGGCAACATCGAACACGGCTGGCTAGCGCGCTGCGGCCTCCTCGATCTCGCGCTGCTGAAATCGCTCGGCATCGAGGGCAAGGTCCAAGCCGGCTTCTTCGCGATCCTGCCGGAAAGAATCTCCGGCGATTCCGCGCGCCGCCGCTTCGCCGAGTTCAGCCTCTTCCCCACCGCGCTCCGCGACCTCGCGCTCGTCGTCGATCACGCGACGCCCGCCGCCGACGTCCAGAAGGCGCTCACCAAGATCGCGCGCGCCGCCGTGGGCAACGCGTTCGCGCTCGAGCGCGTGGCGGTCTTCGACGTTTACCAAGGCGCCGGCCTGCCCGAAGGAAAGAAGAGCCTGGCCTTCTCCCTCGTGTTTCGCTCCCCCGAGCGGACGCTTACCGACGAAGAAGTGAACGCCGTCTTCACGAAAATCCAGCAAGCCATCACCGCCGACGGCACGATCACTGTGCGAGCGTGACGCACGTTCAGCCCGCGGACGCTCACCGTCGGCTTCCCGCTTGCAAGCGTTCCGCGTAGGCAGGCTCGCCAGTTGTGTTCGGAAGCGCGCTTTCTCGGCCCGTTGGCGCATGAACGCGCACGCGGCTAACGCATGGCGCGCCCGCGCGCTGGTGCGTGCGGGCGGTTCACGCGCTTTGCCGTCTTCAGGCGCGCGCAGGGCAAAGCAACGCTCAAGCTCGCGGAGTCGTGGACGGGGCGGCCCGCCTCGTGGATTGGGCTCGGGACAAATGGAAACCAATCTTTCCAAACCACGAGCATCGACCCACGGCGAGAACCACGATCACGACCGGCTGTCTTAGAACGAGAACCGCGCCGAGAACGTCACCTTTCGGCCCTCAGCGATCGA
>JBEANZ010000778.1:0-4057 GCA_041165185.1 Verrucomicrobiota bacterium
GGGCCGCGCCTCGACCGGCTTGCCGTCGATGCTCACGATTACGTCGCCGCGCTGGAGCCCGGCGCGCGCGCCGGGCCCGTCGGGCTGCGCCGCGATGACGACGGCCTTGCCGCCGCGCGTCTCGACCTCGACGCCGATGCCGCCGAACTCGCCCGTGAGGTCCTCCTCGAATTCGCGGTTGTCCTTCGCCTCGAGAAACTCCGAGTGCGGGTCGAGCGCCTCGACCATCCCGTGCAACGCTTGGCGCGCCAGTCGGTCGTAGGCGACGGCCTTCTCGTCGACGTAGTGTTCGTTGACCAACTGCATGACGTCGCGGACGTAGCCGGCCTGCCGCGAGAGATCGCGCGACGGGAAAAGATTCCACGCGGCGGCGACGCGGGCGGCGCCGACCGTGAGGCCCACGCCGAGCGCGACGCCGGCGGCGAGCACGAGAATCCGTTTGAACATGGCGCGCAGTGTGGGCATCGGCATCGCTTTGTAAATGGGTTCGTCAACCGCCGCGCCGCCGCCGCCGATTTCGCCCGAATTTCGGGCCGAATTTCGCGCGCACGCCGATGCGGCGGGCGCGATGACGTTCGAGCGCTTCATGGCGCTCGCGCTCTACGCGCCGGGCGTCGGTTACTACCGGCGGGCCGGCCCGCGCGTGGGCTACGCGCCGGGCACGGATTTCTTCACGGCCGCGACGAGCGGTCCGGTGTTCGGGCAACTCGTCGCCGCCGCGTGCGTGGCGCTCCTGCGCGGCGGCGACCCGCGCGAGTTCACGTTCGTCGAGATCGGGGCGGAGCCGGGCTCGGGCGTGCTCGACGGCGTGGCGCATCCCTTTGGCGCGGCGCGTTGCGTGCGGCTCGACGAGGAGCCGGCGCTCGCGGGCGACTGCGTGGTGTTTTCCAACGAGCTGTTCGACGCGCAGCCGTTTCGGCGGCTCGTGTTTCGCGGCGGCGCGTGGCGCGAGATCGGCGTGGTGTTGCGCGGCGAAATGCTCGCGGAGATCGAATTGCCGCTGGCGGCTGATGCGGCGGCGCCCGAGCCCGTGCCGCCGCTACCGGACGCCCCCGGTGAAGGCTACATACTCGACGCCCCGCTCGCCGCGACGGCGCTCGCGCGACGCCTCGCGGTGGCGCCGTGGCGGGGGCTGTTTGTCGCGTGCGATTACGGGAAGAGCTGGCACGAACTCGCGGAGCACACGCCCGCCGGCACCGCGCGCGCCTACCATCGCCACACGCAGTCGAACGACCTGCTCGCGCGCCCCGGTGAGCAGGACCTGACGTGCCATGTGTGTTGGGATTGGCTCGCGGACGCGCTCGGCGCTTCCGGTTTCGCGGTGGCGCCGGTCCTGTCGCAGGAGGCGTTTCTCGTGCGTCACGCCGGGGCCGCGATCGCGGCGGTGAGCGCGGCGGGGGCGGCGGGTTTCAGCCGGGAAAAACTCGCGCTGATGCAGCTCCTCCATCCGGGCAATCTCGGGCAAAAATTCCAGGTGTTGCACGCGTGGCGCGACTGATTTGCTCGCGGGGAAGAATCCGCTTGCGTCGCATTTTTGCGACCCCTTACTCGCGACCCTTTAACCAACTCGAAACCACCATGGCCAGAATCTGTGCAATCACCGGTCGCCGCCCCGTCAAGGGCTCGATCATCAACCGCAAGGGTCAGTCCAAGAAGAGCGGCGGCATCGGCACGCACGTGACCAGCATCACGAAACGCAAGTTTCGTCCGAACCTGCAGCGCATCCGCGTCAAGCTCCCGAATGGCGGCACCAAGCGCCTCTGGGTCTCGGTGAAGGCCATCAAGGCCGGCCTCGTCGAGAAGGCCTGAGTCCGCGCGCGACTCGCAACCGCCTCCCTTTCCACCCGTGGCCCCGCGCCACGGGTTTTTTTTCGCCCGGCGATCGCGCCCGATTTCTTTTGGCAGCGCCGCCGTTTCCGCGTCCGCTCCCGCCCGATGTCCCCGCCCCCCGCTCCCGCCCCCACGGCCGATCGGTCGCCGACCATCGACGAGCGCGTCGAGGCGGAGATGACGCGCCTCCTCTACCGCGCGGCGGGCTTCGGGCTGTTTTCCAACTTCGTCCTGGCACTGGTGCTGGTGGCGGCGACGTTCGCCGTCCACCCGCGCGCGCTGCAGGTCGGCTGGTTTTCCGCCATCCTCGCCGTGACGATCGCGCGGGCCGCGTTGCAGGTGGCCTACCGACGCGCGGACCCATCGCTCGCCGCGCTGGGCCGGTGGCGCGCGGCGTTTCAGGCGGGCGTGGTGCTCGCCGGCCTCACGTGGGGTGCCGCCGGCTGGCTCTACTTCGCCACCGAGGAGTTCCTCCCACGGATGCTCTTGGTGATCACGCTCACGGGCCTCAACGCCGGCGCCGCGCGTTCGCTTGCGGCCGTGCCCCTGAGCTACCGGCTCTACGTGTTGACCTCGCTTGCGCCGCTGCTCGTGCGGTTCGTCACGCTGGACGAGCCGGGCTCCTGGACGCTCGCGGCGGTGACGTTCACCTTCGCGTTGTTCCTGCTCAACACCGCGCGCTTCCACCACACCGATCTCCAACGTCTCTGGCGCCTCATCTTTGAGAACGAGGGCCTCGTCGCCACGATGACCGACGCGAAGGAGCGCGCCGAGGCCGCGAGCCGCTCGAAGAGCGATTTCCTCGCGACGATGAGCCACGAAATCCGCACGCCGATGAACGGCATCATGGGCATGCTCCAGGTCCTCGAACACTCGCCGCTCGACACCGACCAACGCGCCCAGGTCGGCATCGCCGCCGGCTCCGCCGAGACGCTCCTGCGGCTCCTCAACGACATCCTCGACTTCTCGAAAATCGAGAGCGGCAAACTCGAGTTTGAGTCGGCCTCCTTTGCGCTGCCCGGCGCGGTGACCGAGGTCGCCTCGCTCCTCCGCGCCCGCGCCGCCGAGAAACGCCTCGAACTCCAACTCGTCCTCGATCCCGCGCTGCCCGCCTACATCGTCGGCGACGCCGTGCGCCTCAAGCAGGTCCTCCTCAACCTCACCGGCAACGCGATCAAGTTCACCGCCCGCGGGCGCGTCGTCATCACGGTCGCCACGGTGCGCCGTGATGCGGAGGTCGCCGCGCTGCGGTTCGGCGTGCGCGACACCGGCATCGGCATCGATCCCGCGACGCAGGCGCGGCTCTTTCAGGTGTTTTCGCAGGGCGACAGCTCGACGACGCGGCGCTTCGGCGGCACCGGCCTCGGCCTCGCGATTTCGCAACGCCTCGTCAACCGCATGGGCGGCCACATCGCCGTGGACAGCGTCGCGGGCGCGGGCGCGGAGTTTTTCTTCGAGCTCACTTTTCCCCTCGGCACGCCGCCCGCGCACCTCACGCGTTCGCCCTTCGCGCCGCCGCCGGCGAGCCTCGAAGGCCGCGTGCTCGTCGCGGAGGACGACCGCGTCAACCAGCGCGTCATCGAACTGCTCCTCGGCAAACTCGGCCTCCGCTGCGTCATCGTCGCCGACGGCGCGATGGCCGTCGAAGCCGTGCCGCTCGAGCACTGGGACGCCGTGCTCATGGACTGCCAGATGCCCGGCATGGACGATTTCCTCGCCAAGCCCGTCCGGCAGGATGAATTGCGCGTGTGCCTGGAAAAGTGGTTGGCGAAATAACGCCTCGGCCCACGCGCACCTCCCCGCAGTCGCTCTCGCTCCAACGTCCGACCCCGTCGTTTCCCGCCATGAACTCGTCCTCGACCGCTCCCGCCGTGCAGCACAACCGCGCCGCCGCTCGCTTCGAGATCGCGATCGACGGGCACCTTGCCGTCGCGGACTACGCGATGGACCCGGTGCAGATGACGTTCACGCACACGTTCGTGCCGCCGGCGCTGCGCGGCCGCGGCCTCGCCGAGAAACTCGTGCGCGCCGGCCTCGCCGAGGCGCGTGCGCAGGGGCGCGTCGTGGTGCCCGCGTGCTCCTACGTGGCGACCTTCATCGAGCGGAATCCCGAGTTCCGCGACCTGCTGGCCTGACGCGAACGCCGCGAAGAATCTAGGTTTTGTAGGGCCGCCGCTTGCCGGCGTGCCGTCCCGATTGTCACGGGCATGACGCCGACGGCACGCCG
>JBEANZ010000779.1:0-3113 GCA_041165185.1 Verrucomicrobiota bacterium
CGCGCCTTCTGCGCGCCGAGCGAGTCCGCGATCGCGGGCTGGTCGAGATTGTAGGTGCCCGCGCTGCCGCAGCAGAGATGCGCATCCGCCAGCTCGCACACCGTCACGCCCGGAATCGCGCGCAACAATTTCCGCGGCTGCTCGCGCACGCCCTGGGCGTTTCCGAGGTGACACGCATCGTGGTAAGCCACGCTCACCGGGCGCCCGCCACTCGGGTTTTCCCTCAATCCCAGCCGCGCCAAAAACGCGCTCACATCGATCACGCGTTTCCGAAAACTCTCCGCCCGCGCCTCGTCCGGCGTGCCGCGCAAGATGAGATGATACTCGTGCATCGCCGAGCCGCAGCCCGCCGCATTGGTGAGGATCGCGTCCACGTCGGCGGGAAACGCGTCCAGGTTTTTCCGCGCGAACTCCTGCGCCGCGCGCAAATCCCCCGTGTGCCACGCCAGCCCGCCGCAGCACCCCTGCGCTTCCGGCACGACGACCTCGACGCCATTGCGCGCGAGCACCGCGATCGTCGCGACGTTGATGTCGGGATCGAGCACCTGTTGCGCGCAGCCCGCGAGGAGCGCCACGCGCGCGCGCCGCTCGCCCTGCGCCGGCGTCACGCGCGGCAACACCACCGCCGCCGGCACCTCGCCCGGCGCCAGCGCCAGCATCGGCCGCAGCACTTTCGGCACGAGCGGCCCGAGCAGTTTCCCGAGCTTCGCGCCCGCGAGCGCCAGCCGGAATCGCCCCGGAAACGGAATCGTCTGCGCCGCGAGCCACCGGCGGATTTTCTCGCCCGGCGTGCGCACGGTCTTCTCCTGCGCCACCGCGCGAAACGGGCTGATCAGATCGCGATACGGCACGCCACTCGGACACGCCGGCTCGCACGCGAGGCACCCGAGACAGCGGTCCACGTGCGGCTGCGCGGCGCTCCACGCGAGCTCGCCCTCGAGCACCTGCTTCATGAGCACGATGCGCCCGCGCGGCGAATCCATCTCCTGTCCGAACTCCTGGTAGGTCGGGCACGCCGCGAGGCAAAACCCGCAATGCACACACGCCTCCACCGCGTGCGCCATCGGCGCGCCCAAGGGCCCGTGTTCGTCCGGTTTGATTTTATGCAGCATCGGAAAAGTGAGGCTGGCCACAAAAGGCGCAGAAAACGCAGAAACAATCAGCCGCTGTTTCTGCTTCTGCACCTTCTGCGCCGTTTGTGGCAAAGTTCTTCATTCGTCGATCCCCGGGAAACGCCCACCCGCATCCAGCGCCGCCTTCACCGCGCGCGCGATTTCGAACCGCGGCTTCACTCCCGGCCACAACGCGCCGCTCCCGCGCAACGTCACCGCCGGCCACGCCCACGCGGGCATCGCCGCGCCCGCCGTGAGCGACACCCACGCCGCGTTCCCGCCCGCGCTCACTCGCGTGCGCGCCTCGGCCGGCAGCGTAGCCAAGAACTCCGCGAGCGCCGTCGGCGTGATCGCGAGTTTCACGAGCGTGCCGCCCGCGTGCGCCCATGCGCACTCGGCGGCGTCGCGCCAAAATTTCTCCGCCGCCGCGTCCTCGATCAACGCGCCGCGCCAGCGGCCCAAAATTTCCTTCGCCAACTCCGTGAGGGCCTCCGCCGGTCCGCCGAGCCGCATCAGCACCGCGCGCTCCGCCGGCACGTAGTCGAGCGCGTCGAGTTCCCACCGTGCGCGCCCCGCGACCGCGAATACCTCCGTCGCCGCCGCCGCATCGATCCCTTCGAGCCGCACCGTGCGCAACGCCAGCGGACGCGGAAACACCTTGAACGTGATATCCGCGAGCGCGCCGAACCGCCCCGCGCTGCCCACGAAAAATTTCGGCAGATCGAAACCCGCCGCATTTTTCACGACCTTCCCGCCCATCCGCAGCAGCCGCCCCTCGCCATCGACGAAGCGCACACCGAGGATGAAATCCCGCAGCCCGCCGAAGCGAAACCGCCCCGACCCGCTCACGCCGCTCGCGACGGTGCCGCCGAGCGTCGCGCCCGCCGCAGCGAACATCGGATCAAACGGCAGATACTGCCCGCGCTCCGCGAGCGCCGCCGCGATCTCGCGCACCGGCGTGCCTGCGAGCGCCGTGAACGTAAACTCGCTCGGCTCGTAATCCACGATGCCCGTGAGCCGCACCGTCGAAATGCGCGCAAACTCGGCGCCGACCGCCGCGAGCCGCGGTTTCGTCCCCGCGCCGACGACGATCGCACGCGGCGCGGAGCGCACGGCGTCCGCAAGTTCGGCCGGGGATGCCGGAAGGAGAGATGAAGTCATGCTGGTCTTGAAAACCCAAAGGCCCAAAATTTTGACCACGGATCACACGGATGGGCACGGATCAAACCACCGGCTCCGGACCTCTCTGATCCGTGTTCATCCGTGTGTTCCGTGGTTAATTGCTCCGGCTTCATTCCCTTGAAATCACTCCCGCCGCCTCCAGCGGATGCAGACCGTGTTGCGTGAGCGCGGGGGCGCCGTCCACGGGGAACATCTTGCCCGGGTTCGCGATCCCGAGCGGATCGAAAGCGGCGCGCACACGGTGCATCAGCGCGATTTCCTCCGCCGAAAACATGTCCGGCAGGTAGTCGCGTTTCTCGACGCCCACGCCGTGCTCGCCCGTGATCGAGCCGCCCATTTCCACGCACATTTTCAGGATCCCGCCGGCGAGTTTTTCCGCGCGCTCGAGTTCGCCGGCCGCGCGTCCGTTGTAGAGGATGAGCGGGTGCAGGTTGCCATCGCCGGCGTGAAACACGTTCGCACAGCGCAGGCCCGCCTCGCGCGCCATCTCGCCGATGCGGCGCAACGCCTCGCCGAGCCGGCGGCGCGGCACGACGCCATCCTGCACGATGAAGTCCGGCGAGAGCCGCCCCACCGCGCTGAACGCACTCTTGCGGCCCTTCCAAATCGCGAGCCGCTCCGCCGCATCGCGCGCCGGGCGGATTTCCACCGCGCCGCTCGCGTCCAGGATTTTCGCGAGCCGCACCCGGTCGGCGGCGACGACTTCGCGCGGGCCCTCGAGTTCGACGATGAGCACGGCGGCCGAGTTCGGCGGATAGTCCGCGTGGACGGCCGCGACCGCCGCCTCGAGCGCGAGCGCATCCATGATCTCGATCGCGC
>JBEANZ010000780.1:0-13611 GCA_041165185.1 Verrucomicrobiota bacterium
GCGAGCGGCTCTACATCTCGTGTTTCGAGGGCGCCGGCTGGCGGGACGACGCGACCGGGCGCTTCCATCCGGTCACGGGTATGCCCACCAGCCCGAGTTCGCTGTTCAGCGCCGGCGGGCGCGTTTTTTGCACCGGGCAGTTTCTTCGCGAACTCACTCCGGATGATCGTGCCGTGGCGGTGCTCCGCCAATCCTTCAATAGCGTGGTGCCCTTGCGTGATGCGCCGGGCGCCTTTGTCGGCGGCACCCTGACCGGCCTGCGGCTCCTGCATTTCGACGGCTCCGCGTGGCGGGACGAGGGCGTGGTGCCGAGCGTGCATGGCGGTATCCGCCAGGTGTCCCAAGATAGTGACGGATTCGTCTGGGCCTTGGGCTACCGGGGGAGCGGCTCGTGGCGCGTGGATTTCCGCGCGGGGGCCGAGGTCACCGCGCCGGCGGAATATTTCGACGACGCGCGCGGCCTGCCGATCATGCGCGGAAACGATCCGCTCCGCTTCTTCACCTTGGGCGGCGAGACGCTCACCGTGCGGAGCGGCAAACTGCTGCGCTACGACCGGGCCGCCGCCCGCTTCGTGCCGGAAGACCGCCTTGAATCCGCACGGGCGCTGGACCCCATCGTCACCGCGCCGGGGGCCGACGGGGACCACTGGTGGCTCGTCGGTTCACCCGGGCTGCACCTCGTCCACGTGATTCCCACGGCGGAAAATCGCTGGCGCGCGGAGCCCCTGTCCGGCGGGTCGCTCCACGGCTTTGTGCCGAGTTCGCTCCACTACGACCACCCGACCAGCACCATCTGGATCAGTGGGCGAGTCGCACCAATTTCCGTCGATCCTCACTGGAACTCCACGCAACCGATCGCGCCGCTCCGGGCCACCGTCCGTCGCCTCAGCACGGCCGCGGGTGAACTCCTCTGGGCCGGTTCCGGCGTGGAGCCGCTCCACGCGCTGCCCGCCACGGTCCCACCCACGCAGAACTCGCTCCGCTTCACGTTTGCCGCCTCGGCCTTCACGCCGAATCATCGCGGCGCCACCCGCCTCGTTTTCCGCACTCGCCTCGAGGGCCTCGAAGACGAATGGACGTCGTGGTCGCCCACGCCGTGGCGCGAGTTTTCGCACCTGCCCTACCGTGAATTTATTTTTCACGTGCAAGCGCGCGACCTCGAAGACCGTGAGAGCACCGTCGGCGCCCTGACGTTTGCCATTGCGCCGCCCTGGTGGCGCGCGCGCCCGGCGGTCGCCGGCTACGCGCTGGCGGCCCTGCTCGCGCTGAGCGGAATTTTCCGCCTCCGGACGCGCGCCCTTTATCGCCGCAACGCCCAGCTCGAATCCCTCGTCGCCGCGCGCACCGTCGAGCTGGCCAATCAAAACGTCGAGCTCGCCCGCCTTAACCGCCTCGAGCTCGACGAAAAAATTTCCGCCCGCCTCGCCGAGGAGAAGGCCCGTCTCGAGGTCCTGCGCTACCAGCTCAACCCCCACTTCCTCTACAACGCCCTCAACTCCATCTACGGCCTCGCCCTCTCCACGCCGCGCGCCGCCGCTGACATGACGCTCCGCCTCGCCAATTTCTGCCGCGTCGCCCTCGTGCGCGGCGAGGACGACCGCGTCACCCTCGGCCACGAACTCGACAACCTCGCCGCCTACCTCCACGTCGAACAAGCCCGCTGGGGCGACTCGCTCGTCATCGAAATCGAGGCCGACGCCACGGCGCGCGCCGTGGCGCTGCCGCCGTTTCTGCTCCTGCCCCTCGTGGAAAACGCGATCAAATATGGCGGCGCCACCAGCCCCGACCGCCTCACGGTGCGCCTCGCCGCGTGCGTCGAGGGCGCCACCCTCGTCATCACGGTCGCCAACACCGGCACCTGGGTCGCGGCCGCCGACGCGCCGGGTGCGGGCGCCCGTCCGTCCGACCTCTCCTCCACCGGCATCGGCCTCACCAACCTCCGCCAGCGCCTCGCCCGCTACTATCCCGAGGCGCACGAACTCACCACCGAAGCCAACGACGGCTGGGTGATCGCGCGGCTGAAGCTCTCCGTCGAATTCAGCTCGTGAAAACCTCCACCTCGGATTGCGCGGATGGCCCCGGATCAAGGCCGCCATTCCGGAAGTTTGATCCGTTTCGACCCATGCGATCCGTGGTCAAGAAATTCCGCCCCGCGCGCCCCTGCGCCGCGTCGGATGAGGCGAGGCACGCCGGCTTGCCCTCCCCGCGCCCTTTCCGGAAAACGAGCAAAGATTAGCGTTCCCCACTCCGCCGTTTTTTTGCTCTCATCCGTGCGCCCCGCCGCGATCCGCGGCGACCGACTTTCCCCCTCCACCGATGCCTCGCGCCCTCCTCATCGACGATGAACCCGCCGCCCTCGCCGCGCTGCACACGCTGCTGGCGGAGCAGGCGGTAGGCCCCGTCACGATCGTCGGCGAGGTGTTGACGCTCACCGCGGCCCGCGCGCTGCTCGCACGCGACGACTACGACCTCGTCTTCCTCGACATCCAGCTCCGCGGCGGATCCGGGTTCGACCTCGTCCCGCACGTGCGCCCGGGCGCGCGAATTGTCTTCGTGACGGCGCACGACGAATTTTCCCTGCGCGCCTTCGAGGTCAACGCCCTCGACTACCTGATCAAACCCGTCGAGCCCGGGCGACTGGCGCGCACCCTCGAGCGGCTTGGCACCGCGACGCCCCCGGACCCCGTCCGATTCCAGCCCGACGATCCGGTCTACGTGGAGACCGACGGCGCCGCGTGCTTCGTGCCCCTGCGCCAAATCGCGGCGATTCTCTCAGGAGACAATTACACCGAGCTGCGCCTCACCAACGGCCGCCACCTGCTCGTGCGCCGCCCGCTGGCCCAATGGGAGGCCTCGCTGCCCGCAGAGAGCGTCATGCGCGCGCACCGCCAGGCGCTCGTCAATCTCACCGCCGTTGAACGCGCCGAAGCGCTGTCCGACGAGCGGGGCGCGCTCCATCTCGCCGGCTGGCCCGACCCCGTGATCGCCAGCCGCCGCCAGTGGCCCGCCGTGCGCGCGCGCCTCGCCGAGATGAGGCTGCAGCGCCGCGTGAGCGCGTAGGGTTCGTTCGAATAAGTCCCACGGGCCCGCCGGGCACGGTCGGGCGGGCGCTCGTCGCCAAGCCGTGCGCGTTTGACGTTCGGGATCCTTGTAAGGTGAAAATCTGCGACGGCTTGCCGGCAAACGGCAGCCTTATTGCTACCACCGGACGTCATTCTCGACGCTCGTCACGCGTCCAACGCGTTCCCGCCGTCCGTCCCATTTTCCCGCCGTTCGCCCCTCCCGAGTCGCGATGCGCCTGGGTTCGTCGTTGGTTCACTCTGCCGCAAGTCGGCCGAAACTTCCCCGTTGCATGATCCCTCTCGTCTCCTGTTTCGATTTCCCGCGGATGGCTCGCCCGCATTCCGCCCGACACGTGGCCATCGCGCTCTGGTCCGCCGTCGGCGCGCTGCTTTTCTTCGCGTGGCCCGCGCCCGCGTGCGCCTTCCCACCCGCGCCGTTCTACACGATTTACGGCATCGTCCGCGATCAAGTCGGCTCGACCCTCAATGCCCAGGGTGCCGATCTCATCCTGCTGCGCGACTCCGTCGAGATTGCCCGCACCCGCATCCTGAGCGACGTGCAGGGCGATCTGAACTACGAGTTCAATATGAGCATCGACGCCAGCCGCGCCTCGTCGCGCCTCTACGCCAACAAGGCGCTCCCCGCGCAGGGCGTTTACTCGCTCGTCGTGGTGATGAACGGCGAGAACTTTTATCCCATCGAGGTCAACGGCACCCTGCGCGCCGGCAACGGCGGCGAACGCGTCCGCCTCGATCTCACGCTCGGCGCCGACACCAATCACGACGGCCTCCCCGATGCGTGGCAGGAATGGGTGCTCTATCAGGCCGGCCGCATTCCCGGCACCGCCGGCTGGGACATCAACCTTATCACCAAGAACGGCGACTTCGACGGCGACGGCATCAGCAACTACGCCGAATACATCGCCGGCACCTTCGCGGGCGATGCCACCGAGCGCTTCGAACTCAAGATCGTCGGCAAGAGCGCGACGACGGTGACGTTTGAGTTCTTCGCCATCACCGGCAAAGCCTACGCCATCGAGGAAAGCCCCGATCTCAAGACGTGGACGACGGCCTCGTTCGCGACGTCGCCCGGCAGCGCCACTGCGCAATCGTTTCGCGCGCCGGCGGTCGGCGTGCAGCAGGCCTTCGTCACGGTGGCCGAGGGCAACGCGCGGTTTTATCGCCTCACCGTCCGATGAAGACCCTACTCCAACAACCTGGGAGTCTCGAGCCGAGAGCTGGGAGCCAGAGCTTCCGAAGCCGGTCGTTCCGCCGTCGGTTTGTTCTCTCAGCTCTTCGCTCACGGCTCTCCGCTTTTCTCTTCCTCCTCGTCCTTGCTCCACTCGCCCGCGCCCAGTGGCAGACACCCGTCTACACGCTCCACGGCGGGTGGAACGCCATCTACCTCCACGGCGATGCCACGCACGCCTCGCCCGACACCCTTTTCGCCAGCAACTCCGAAATCCTTTCCGTCTGGCGCTGGATTCCCAATCCGAACCCCGCGCAGACCGGCGGCTCCTCGCTCGTGCCGACGGCGAGTTCGCCCGAGTGGAGCGTCTGGGTGCGCGGCCAGCCCGCGCAGACCACCCTCGCTTCGCTCCCCGGCCAGAACGCCTACCTCATCCGCTGCTCGGGCGCCGCCTCCGATACCTACTCACTCACGCTCCCACAGCGTCCGCTGCCGCCGCGCAATACCTGGGTGCGCAACGGCGCCAACCTCCTCGGCTTCCCTTCGCGCTTCAGCGCCGGAAGCACCTATCCGATCTTCACCAACTATTTCGCGACGTTCCCCGCCGCGATCGCCGCTAACACCACGATCTACAAATACGTCGGCGGCGAAGTCGGCCCCGCCAATCCCATCCAAATTTTCAACCCCGCCGCCGACCGCGTGGATCGCAACCAGGCCTATTGGTTCGACGCCACCGTGGTCGGTAGTTTCTACGCCCCGTTGGAAATCACGCCGTCCAATCTCGACGGCCTCACCTTCGGCCGCACCGGTGCGATCGTCACGGTGCGCGTGCGCAATCGCACCGCCGCTCCCGTCGCGCTCGCGATCGCGCCGGCTTCCTCGTTGCCCGCGCCCAGCGGGCAGGAAACCGTCGTCGCCCCCGTGCCGATCACGCGGCGCACGTTCGTCGCCGCGACGACCACTTACACCGACACGCTGATCACGGCGGCCTACACCGAGACCATCCCCCCGCAGACTTCCGTCGAACTGACCTTCGGCATCGACCGCGCCCAGATGACCGGCGCCGTCGGCGCGCTCTACGCGTCGTTTCTGCGCTTCACCGATTCGGGGAATCTCCTCGATGTTTACCTGCCCGCCTCCGCGCGCGCCGCGTCGCTCGCCGGACTGTGGGTCGGGGATGTCGCCGTCAGTGGCGTCTCCAGTCGGGTTTTGGCGGGTTCCTATTCGTGCGACATCACCCGCACGGTCGGTTCAGACGTCACCACGGTCACCAGTGGCGGCGTGCAGAGTGGCACCACCACGATCGGCCCGGCCACGCTGCCCAGCGGCACCGGCGGCACGCTCACATATCAGTGGCGGAAAAACGCCATTGTCATTGCCGGCGCCACTTCCGCCGACCTCACGCTCACGAGCACCGAGCGGACCGAGTCCGGTGCATTCGGCACGACCACGCCCCGCAGTTATCCGCTGCGCGTCCTCCTCCACGTCGACGACAACGGCGTCGCCCGCCTGCTCTCGCAGGTCTTCATGGGCCAACTCGCCCCCGATCCGTTTCCGCTTGGGCTCTGCACGCGAGAGACCGGCCTGAAAGCCGACGCCAAGGCCACCGCCACGCGCCTCGTCTCCGTCACCATGCCGCTCGACACGGAAGTTTCCACCGGGAGCGGCAGCGTCGCCCTCGGCGCAACCCTCGTGCGCACGATCACGATTCCGTTCAACGACCGCACCAACCCCTTCGTCCACGCCTACCATCCCGATCACGACAACAAGGATGCCCGCGGTGCGGCGCTCTCCGCCGGCGTCGAGAGCTACAATATCTCGCGCGCGTGCAGCTTCATTTTCACCACGACGCCTCCTGCCGGCACGAGCACCGTCGGCTGGGGCGCGACGGTGATCGGCGGCAATTATTCCGAAACCGTCACCGGCCTCCACAAGGAGGCCCTCACCGTCACCGGCACCTTCACCCTCCGCCGCGTGAGCGAGATCGGGACCATCACTCTGAATTAGGAAAACCAGAGCGGTTGGAACGCCAATCTCCGCTAGTCCGAATACCAATCACCACCAGCTCCCGCGCTTCGCCGATTAGGCGAAGCACGCACACTCTCCCGCCACCTCCCGCCTCCGAAAAATTAGCGAAGATTAGCGTTCCACCCCTCCGTTTTTTCCGCCCCTCCGTCACTTTTCAAAAAACCCAAACCGGCCGGAACGCTAATCTCCGCTCATCCGAATACCCATCACCACCAGCTCCCGCGCTTCGCCGATTAGGCGAGGCACGCAAGCGTCCCCTCCCTCTGCCACCTCCGAAAATTAGCGAAGATTAGCGTTCCACCTCTCCGATTTTCTTCCGTTTCCCACCTTCCCACTTTTCCCATGAAGAAGCTCCTCCTCATCGTCCTCGCGCTCGCCCTTCCGTTCGGCGCGTCGGCCCAGTCCACGGTCCCCGCCTACATCAGCTACCAGGGCAAGTTCACCGACGCCGCCGGCACGCCCCTCGGCAACACGACGCCCGTCAACCGCATCGTCATCTTCCGCATCTGGGATAGCGCGAGCGGCACCGCCGCCGCCAACCGCCTCTACTCCGAGCAGCAGACCGTGACGATTTCCGTCGGCGAGTTCAGCGTGCTCATCGGCGCGGGCACCCCCGTCAGCGGCGAGACGACCAACGCCTTCACCACCTTCTCCTCCGCGATCTTTGCCGGCGCCACGCGCTACCTCGGCGTCACCGTCGACGACGGCGACGGCAACCTCACCAACGATCCCGAGAGCTCCCCGCGGCAGCAAATCGTCTCCACCGCGTTCGCCCTCCGCGCGCAGGCCGCCGAGACCGTCGCCGCCGGCGGCGTGACCAGCACCGCCCTCGCCAACGACTCCGTCGGCGCCGCCGCGCTCGCCGCGGGCGCCGTGACGACCACCAAGCTCGGCACCGCCGCCGTCGGCACCGCCGCGCTTGCCGACACCAGCGTGACCGCCGCCAAGCTCGCCGCCGGTGCCGTCGGCACCGCGCAACTCGCCGACGGCGGCGTCACCGGCGCCAAGCTCGCCGCCGGCGGCATCGACGCCACCAAGCTCGCGGACGGCATCATCACCCTCGCGAAGCTCGCCGCCAATTCCGTCGACAGCAGCAAAATCACCGACGGCTCCGTCGCCACCGCCGACCTCGCCGCCAATGCCGTCGATACCACCAAGCTCGCCGACGGCGCCGCCACGCTGGCGAAGCTCGCCGCGAATTCCGTCGACGGCACCAAAATCGTCGATGGCTCCGCCACCCTCGCCAAACTCGCCGCCAACTCCGTCGACAGCACCAAGATCGTCGACGGCTCGATCACGCTGGCCGACTTGACCACGAGTGTGCGCGACGTCCTGCCCAAGGCCCGGGCCATTTACGATCAGGCGAAGACTCCCGTGGTCGACTCCGTTGGTCACACGCTGGTCCCGATCGACTTGGGCGATCTTGGGAACGACGTCGACGGCTGCCGCCTCCGCGTGATCACGGTTCACAAACAGACCGTCGGCGCGATGTATTCGAACGAGCTGCACCTATGGGTGCAACAGGCGGGCTTTACCGACGCTGATTCCACCAACTTTAACGCGGGGATCACCACGTGGCTGATCTTCCAATACCTCGGCAACACGGCCATCGCCGCAGGGTCGACCCGGCTGACGCCGACCACGATTTCCGCCCAAGGCGACAATTTCGTTAACATAAACCCATCGGGCACCGCGTGGGTCAGATTCTATAACTACTATCGCGGGGATCTTCGCTCGGGAGACTCCAATCGGGAAAACAACGCGAGCACCGCCCAGGGCCCGGCCATCCTCATGAACATCACGTCGATCGTGACCGGCACCAACAAGCTCACGATCACGGTCGATAATCCGCACGCGATCCAGGTGGGTAATAGCGTCACGCTCGCAGGCATCTCCGGCGCGCCCTCCGCGCTCGGCACGAAGACCGTGACCGCGCAACCGGATCGCACCAGCTTCGAGGTCGCGCTCACGGGGGCGGCCGGCACCTATTCGGGCGGCACGGTCTCGTATGTGCCGAGCTTTAACAAATACCGGATCTGGGCGGCGGTGCATCCGGATGTCTCCGCCCGCTTCATCGTGAGCGATCGCTAACCAGCCCGCGCCTCCGCCGCATGAAACCTATTTCGCTTTGCGTTTTCCGTGGAGGGCCGCCGCTTGCCGGCATGCCGTCTGTCCGCCGTAGGCTTGGCGAAGGTGGATCGCGGCTATCGCGTTCGCTGCGTGATGGCTCGGCGGCGAGCGCCGGCCCTACACCAATCCTCCGCATCCTCGCTGCGGTCACATGTGCTTTCACTTTCACTCTCACTTCCACCGCGCAGGTCGAAATCAAGAACGGTTCCTTCAACACGCTCTACCGCGGCACCGTGCCCAACGCCACGAGCAACAACCCTCCCACCCAGCCGGGCCAGCCGCAGTTTCGCGGCATGGCCGCCACCTCCGGCGGCTCCCGCGCGCTCTCGACCAACGCCACCCTCACGGTGCGCTATCCGTCGCAGGTTTACCTGATCGCCGGCACCGCGACGCCGACGGGCGCCGCGATCTTAATGGTCCGCAGTTCGTTCGGCTACGGGTTTGCCACCGGCGCGCCGCGCTACCTCTTCGGCGATTTCATCACGCTGCCGACGCGCGACGACGCGGGCGCGACGCTCGCCGCCGACTCGACCTACTGGCGCGCCGAACCCGTGAAACCGGGCGAGACGTTTACCCACATCGACGGCCCGCAGGACGCCACGCCGCATGTCGCCGCCGGCACCGCGCTCAACTATTACTACAGCCCGCACGCCGGGCAGGTCTTCGCCTCGCAGTTCGGCCGCGTCGCCATCTCCTGGGTGACCCGTGTGCCGGTCGCGAGCGGCACCGATACCCGACTCCGCTACCGTTTTCGCGACGAAACCTTTTCCGTTTCCCCGGTCGCCGCGAGACCCGCTCGCACGATTTTCTGGACCGAGAAAACCTTCAACGGTCCGGTCATCAGCGTGCCCGCCGGCAACGTCGAGGCCGTCAATCCCATCTACAACGCGGCCTTCCCCGCGACCGTCCCCAGCGAATTCCAGCCCGTCGGCATCTCCACCAACGCCGACCCCGGCACCGTCCCGCCGCCCGAGCTGCGCACGGTGTGGTTCGACAAGCCCAGCGGCATTGGCCGGCTCCACGCCCACAACGTCGAGGGTCGCCTCCTCGTCGAGTATCTCGGCAAGCAGAAGCCCGGCGCCAACTCGGCCTACACTTTCCTCGGCGCCGATATCGTCGAGGTCGTGCGCACCGCGCCCACCGTCAACGCCACCGTCGATCTCGGCGAGAAACTTACCGCCCGCGACGGCGACAACCGCCGGCTCCCGCTCGACGGCGGCTCCGAATGGCTCGCCTCGCCGGTGCAATCCATCTCGCCCGACAGCCAGTCCTACTACGGCTCCACCCGCCGCGCCGACGGCGTCGTCGACTACTACGCCGAACGCGAAAACAACGACCCCAACCGCGTGGTGTTTTACTGGCTCGAAAAATCCACCGCCGCGATCGCCTCCGGCGGCGCCACCGCGGCGGTCAACCTCTTCTGGCCGAAAACCAAGAACGCCTACGTCCAGAGATGGCCCGACGCCCTCGGCGCCTACGCCCACGTGACCGTCGGCCCGACCGGCAGCACGACGGCCACCGGCGTGCAGTTCGGCGTCGGCCAGTTGCCGCAGATCGTTTTTCAAGACGACGGCACGCAAGCCGAGACGACGCTCGACACCGGCACGCAGCGCTTGATCACCACGTTCACGGGCAGCGGCGACGGCCTGAACCGCACGCTCCTCAAATTCACCTCCGGCAACGAAGTCTGGTACGTCCGCCTCTACACGCAGGCCGACGGTCGCAACGGATTTCAAGAAGGCGACGGCGCGGCGACCGCGTTCACCGGCACCGCCACCGTCGGCCAGCGCCTCGCTCCGCCCTCCGCCGACTACGCGACGGCCGGCTCCATCGCGCTCGGCGCCGGCTTCAGCGACACCTACGACCCCGAAGCCTACCTCGATCCGTTCGCCGTCGGCGTCGCCGCCGCCGCCGCCGGCGCGATCATTCCCGTGAACGCTGTCCCGGGAAAAACCGCCCTGAAAATTTGGTGGTTCAAGGCCGTCGCGCCGCCGAGCGCGAGCTTCGCAGCGTTCTACGTCCCGGCGAAAGTCGGCCGCTACACCGTGTCGTATCCCGCGTCGCCCCGCCAAATCGTCCTCGCGTCCAACCTCGGCTCCGACGAGCTCTCGCCCGCCGAGGTCGCCGGAAAAATTTATTTCCAAAACAACCGCGCCGCCGTCGGCTTCAACCCGAACGAGGAGCACGCCCTGCTGTTGAACAACCGCGTCTACGCCCTCCGCGACGATCTCAACAACACCGCCAACAGCGGCGCCACCTACACTTCGGAACCGTTCGTCCTGTTGAAATACACTTCGTCCGACGATCAACGCCCCGCGATGACCGTCTTCAAGGTCGTGCGCGAGACCGCCACCGTGAAATTCGACTACGCCATCACCGCCGGCACCGTCGTGCAGGCGCCGATGCCGCTCCCGCTCCTGCCGCTCCCGCTCGATGCGACCGGCAAGTCGAAAAACCTCGAGCTTGCCGGCACCGCCGACACGGCGACGTTCGCCACCGCGCCCAACGCCGCCCCCCCCACCTACGCGAGTTTCACCTTCGAGGATCGCAAGGGCGCGAAGTGGGTTTACCGCGGCCCGCACGCCAACGGCACGCCATCGTTCGGGATGCAGTTCTACTACACGATGCGCGACGGCTTCTACGTGCCCGGCGTCGCCACCCAGCCGGCCGTCGGCGCCATCCTGCCTTACCTGCGCCCCATCGTGAACAACGCCTTCTCCGGCGACCCGGTCACCGGCGCCTCGCTCGCGATCAACTATCGCCCGGTCTGGCCGGAGAGCGCGCCGGCGCTGCGCGTCGCCGAGACGCTCACGCTCCCGAAGTTCGGCCTGCCCGACGTGATTTCGCAGACCAGCGCCCAAATCCTTTACCAACAATCCATCGCCGCCGGCGGCACGACCAAGCCGAGCGTCGTCCTCCACGATCCGATTCGCGAAAAGGTGTTTGCGCTCGGCACCGCGGGCCAGCTTGCCGCGCTGCCCTCGTCCGTCCTCACGACTGCGACCGGCGGCAAGACCTACTTCCAGCGCCTGCCCCCGCACTTGCAGTCGCGGTTTTACTTCGACCCCGTCCGCGGCGCGAAGGGCTCGCTCGTGTTGCTCGGCAAGTTCGTCGACGAGGTCGCGGGCGACGATTACGTCCAGCTCAACGTCCTCTCGCCCGCCGACCGCGCCGCGATCGAGGGCCTCGTCTCCGCCACCGATCCGAATCGCGCCGCGTGGCTGCGCGTGACCGACCCGCAGTTCGCGCTCCTCACGACGAAGGTCGATACCTTCATCGAGGACCCCGCGAAAGTCGGCGCCTACAAATCCGACGGCGCGCCCGTCACCGTCGGCCCGACGACGCTCGCCACCCTCGGCAGCTCCGACACCGCCGTCGTCGACTACGCGCTGACCGCGACCGGGGCCGGCAGCGGCTGGGTCACGATGGTGTTTGGCAACGGCCGCGCCTTCACCCCGAAAGGCGATCCGGTCGCCGTGCAGGTGTTCAAGGTCGCGCCCCAACTCTACGTCGGCGATCTCAAGGTGCTCCCCTCGAAAAACCCGCTCGATGAGCAGGTCACGCTGCGCCACAGCGCGGACTTCGCCGGCAATCCGGACAACTACGATTTCGAGTGGCGCTACGCTTCGCCGCAGGACGGCCGAGCGCCCGACATCTACACCTACGCGCTCACCTCGCGCCTCGGCACCTCGTGGCAACTCGTGTCCGACCCGCAGGCCGCGCTGCCCACGGCGGCGAACTACGCCGCCGCGCAGACCGGGACGTTGCCGCGCACCGTGCAGATTCGCACGACGACCGCGGTCACCGGTCCGGGTCTGCCCGGCTTGGTCGTCCGCTCCGTGGCGGGCGTCGACTTTTCGTCGGGCGTCCCCGCGCAGATCGTATTCAGCGCCGCCATCGCGGACCTCACGGGCTTCGTGCTCTACGTCAACGGCGTGCCCGCGCTCGCGTTTCAGGCGCCCGCACCCTTTGAGAATTCCGCCGCCGCGACCGGTCTCGCCACCGGCGGGCTCGACCGGCAGTTCGCCGTCGACGCCCGGCATTTCCAAGCCGGCGTGAATCGCCTTGAGGTCGCGCTCTTCACCACGGCCGACGCTGGCACGAGCTCCGGCATCGACTTCCGCCTCCACGCCTCGACCGAGACGGACCTCGTCGCGGCCGTCGGCTCGCCGTGGCTGTTGCCCAACGGCACGCTCACCAACGAGGCCGTCGTCGGCGGCTCGGCCACCGCACCTCTCGGCACCCCGCTGCTCGTGATGTCCGACAATTATTTCACGCTGCGCTACCGCCCGAAGGCCTCGACGAACAACGTCGCCGGCACCGCGTGGTCGCGCTGGCTGCCCCCGAAACTCGTCGACGGCTGGATCAAGCGCGTGCTCGCCGGCATCAACCCCTTCAACCAGCGCGTCAGCGATCTCTCCAACAACGCCGTTAGCACCGACGTGAGCATCCTCACGCAGGCCGGCAAGCGCTGGGAGGGCGACGTCGCGCTCTCCCTCGAGAACATCAACAATTTCGGCCTCATCGAAATCTACGAGACGGTGCTCAACCGCGGGAAGAACATGAGCATCGACTCCGGCATCAACTACGGCGCCGCCAACGACGCCCTCCTCCTCGCCGCCGGCTACCTCGGCGATCTCTACACCATCCTCGGCAACGAGGCCTACGCCGACGCCGCCAACCCCACCATCTCCATCGACAACTCCGCGACCGTCACCGAGGTGAATACCGCGCGTTTCTCCTTCGAGGGTCAGGTCGCCAGCGTCCTCGAAGAGGAACTCGCCCTGCTCCGCGGCCGCGACGATTTCCTCTCCCCCGGCGTCACCGTCTCCCCCGCCTACAACCGCCTCTTCTGGAACTACACCAAGGGCATCGCCTCGGGCGAAGCGATCTACGCGGTGAACTACAACATCCGCGAGAAGGCCGGCAGCGCCACCGCCAACGGAACGCTCGACGCCGCCGACGCCCAACTGATGTTCCCCCAGGGCCACGGCGACGCCTACGGCCACTACCTCACCGCGCTGACCAATTATTACAAACTGATCCAAAACCCGAACTTCACCTGGACGCCCCGCGCCGAGACCGTGACCGTCCTGGGTCAGGCGGTGCAGGTGGATTATTTCGACGAGCGCAAATTCGCCGACACCGCCGCCAACCTCGCCCGCACCGCCCAGCAAATCGTCACGCTCACGCACCGTCAGG